>NZ_JAUOPX010000120.1:0-503 GCF_030547455.1 Motilimonas sp. 1_MG-2023
TACCTTTCCTCACGACTGAAAGTGCTTTACAACCCGAAGGCCTTCTTCACACACGCGGCATGGCTGCATCAGGCTTGCGCCCATTGTGCAATATTCCCCACTGCTGCCTCCCGTAGGAGTCTGGACCGTGTCTCAGTTCCAGTGTGGCTGGTCATCCTCTCAGACCAGCTAGGGATCGTCGCCTTGGTAAGCCGTTACCTTACCAACTAGCTAATCCCACTTGGGTTCATCTTGTGGCGTGAGGCCCGAAGGTCCCCCACTTTGCTCCGTAGAGATTATGCGGTATTAGCAGTCGTTTCCAACTGTTGTCCCCCACCACAAGGCAGATACCCAAGCATTACTCACCCGTCCGCCGCTCGTCAGCAGAGAAGCAAGCTTCTCTCTGTTACCGCTCGACTTGCATGTGTTAAGCCTGCCGCCAGCGTTCAATCTGAGCCATGATCAAACTCTTCAATTAAAGTTTTTTTGGTCCGAAGACCTGCTCAATGAATTCTGTTTTGAAC
>NZ_JAUOPX010000121.1:0-487 GCF_030547455.1 Motilimonas sp. 1_MG-2023
CGGCCATGCTCGTCACAAAATATTTCTTCACCCTCTGGGCCGGTAACAATGGCGATTTGTGGACCATCAACCCGTGGTTTAGCATCGGGCTGCGGCTTCCATTGACGGTCGGCGGGGATCACGGTGAGCTGGTTGTGATATTGAGTGAGGCCTTCGCCGCCGGCTTCTTCAAGGGCTTGGGGCTGGGTGCCGCTGTGCTGCAGTTGCACGATTTGCCAATCACGGTTAAGGCTGACGTTAATGTGCTCGGTTAAGTCAAAGCGCAGCCCGGCACATAGGATGGGTAAGTTACTGGTGCCCGTGGCTTGTATGCTGTCGCGGGTTAAATAGTGCTGGCGCGCGGTGCTGAACATGTTACCACTGGCGTCGTTTTTGTAACGACCGGGGTAGTCATAGTGTTCATAATCGCTGCGCTGAAAATCAAGGCCAGTGGCGTGTTGATTTTGTAAAAAACGGTAGGCTGGTTTTTTAAAGCTGTAGTCTTTTA
>NZ_JAUOPX010000122.1:0-483 GCF_030547455.1 Motilimonas sp. 1_MG-2023
CAGGCTCATATCATTTCCTTAATCTATTGACGTTATTGTCTCAAAATTAAGTGTCCGATGGGATTAGACCAGAACACATCGCCATATAAAGGCACAATAAACGAGGTTTTTTCACCACCAGAATATAAGCGTCCCTTTACAGTTACTACATTACCATCAAACTTTTCAGGATGAATCAACACATCTCTAACATCTATCATTTTATCCTGCTATTTCCGTATGTACTGAACCAGTTTTATAATGAATTAAGTAATCTAAGTCTATTTTTGAAATCCCTGATATTTCCCTTGGAATCAGGTCATCTTTAGCGAAGATGGTAAAAGAATTAGCCTCTCCCTCCACATAAGCAATGTCACTTATCTTATTCACGAAAAGCTGGGGCACCCACCAAAATAAATAGGCAATTTTATACCAAGCCACCACAACAATTGCCAAATCTTATTTACTGATTAGCGACTAGATCATCTGCTGATGCTTCGTTAA
>NZ_JAUOPX010000123.1:0-479 GCF_030547455.1 Motilimonas sp. 1_MG-2023
GTTTAATTTATAGGCACACAGAAGAAAACTCGCTTTTTTTTACTAAAAAACTATTGACGCTTAGCGCCAGTATCAGCGTATCTCGCTTTCGCTAGCAGCCGCAATGCGGGAGATCTTCATCTTTATCTAATAGTCGATTAACAAATCACCAAACTGGCAAGCTAGCGTTTAATTTATAGGCACACAGAAGAAAACTCGCTTTTTTTTACTAAAAAACTATTGACGCTTAGCGCCAGTATCAGCATAATGCGCCCCGCAACGACGAACAGGGCTTCAAAACCTTGAACGGAAAAGCACGGCTACATAGCTCAGCTGGTTAGAGCACATCACTCATAATGATGGGGTCCCAAGTTCAAATCTCGGTGTAGCCACCATTTCTTTTTAGTTCAACTGAAAAGACAGATGCGGAAGTGGTGAAATTGGTAGACACGCTAGATTTAGGTTCTAGTGCCGCAAGGTGTGAGAGTTCAAGTCTCTCC
>NZ_JAUOPX010000124.1:0-463 GCF_030547455.1 Motilimonas sp. 1_MG-2023
CCTGATAACGGCTTGCTGGTATTTCCAATCCAAGACCAAGCTGTTTTTGCCATGACAGGCGCAATCGCTTCATCCGCCGTCGATAGACGGCATCGGTAATATAACCGTCTTCAAATCGATGTTGAGTGCGGAAAATTGCTTCAATTCTCAGTACCAACTGCTGACCGACTTTCGCGGTATAACCCCCGCCGCTATATTCCGCTATCTGCGTCACATTTCGTAAGATATGCGCCCAGCAAAGTTGCCTCTGTGTATCTTCAAGCCAGTGGTATCCTGCATATTGATCTGTCACCACAAAACCGTTCACTTGCTCACCCAGTAATTTTTTGGCCGCTAGCTTGCCACGCGAATAGTGCGTGTTAAAACAAGCGGCATCATCGCATGTTATCAACCACATCCAACGCGATTCATTATCCCGTTGGTGTGACGTTTCATCGGCAAAAATCACATCGGCTTGGCGCAC
>NZ_JAUOPX010000125.1:0-445 GCF_030547455.1 Motilimonas sp. 1_MG-2023
GACATATTGATACCTGCTTAGTTACGGTGATCTTATCACCTCTAATCAGGTGGCCAAAATAGTTGTACCACTACAGACATTGCTGAAGTTAAAAGGAATATATATCCAATTGAAATAGTTAATTGGATGATGTCTAAAGAGGTTGAGAGCTTCTCCGCTTCAACTCCTGTAATAAGGTGTATAGTCTTTCTGGCAACAATTTCAGAGTAGCTGTAGATAACCATGGACAGGATTAAAGCATTTGCTGACATTAAGAACTTGAATACTTTGTCATTAGATTCTTTATCAACAAACCACTTTGTTGATTCAATTAATACACCTGCCATCAAAGGCGTTGCCGAGGTTAAACAAAGTAAAAGAATAACACCCTGTAGTGGTCAACTAAAACTGGCCACCTCGTTATAAGTTTTGAAGTATTCTGCTTCAGCCTTTTGTGGCGATAGCC
>NZ_JAUOPX010000126.1:0-402 GCF_030547455.1 Motilimonas sp. 1_MG-2023
ACAGGTGGGTTTCCCCATTCGGACATCGTGGGATTAACGCTTGTTGTCAACTCCCCCACGCTTTTCGCAGACTTCCACGTCCTTCATCGCCTCTGACTGCCAAGGCATCCACCGTGCACGCTTATTCACTTAACCATACAACACCTAAAAGGTGTTCTATTGTTTGACGATTGAACGTCATTTGCCTAGATATTACACAAGACACTTGCGAACAAGTTTAGTAACCCTACTGGATTACCTGTGCTAAGTTTTTACGCTTAGCGATAACACATTGCTGCGTTATCATTTTGTTTGCTTGATAACTTCTTATTGCTAAGAAGTATCGGTATTGAACATCATCAAAACTTGCGTTTCAAAAACGTTCAATGAACTTTTATCAGCTTTCCAAATTTTTAAAGAGCG
>NZ_JAUOPX010000127.1:0-392 GCF_030547455.1 Motilimonas sp. 1_MG-2023
GTGCCTAAGTGGTCAAGTTGGTAATAGTAAACTTGTACTGGGTCTGCACTGACATTGGCTTCGCCTTTAATCAGCGCCATTGGCTTAAAGCTGCCGGGCTCATAAAGGTAGCTTTGGTAATGTTGTTGATTATCGGTTTCGGCAATTAAGCGGTCGGCTTGCCAAATAAACTCGGTGGCGGTGGTTTGTTGCGTTTGGTCTGTGACCGACTTTTCGAAACGTCTACCAAAAGCATCGTATTGATAATGGGCAGTGGTGCCATTGGCCATCTTGGCTTTAATTAAGCGATGCTGACAGTCGTAATGATAGTGGGTGACTAGCTGTTGGCCTTTACCGCGCTTTTCTTTGACTAGGTTACCAAACTCATCGTATTCAAAATGGCAGTCGCCTTG
>NZ_JAUOPX010000013.1:0-121299 GCF_030547455.1 Motilimonas sp. 1_MG-2023
GGCTCATATCATTTCCTTAATCTATTGACGTTATTGTCTCAAAATTAAGTGTCCGATGGGATTAGACCAGAACACCCTTGCATCACAAAGAATTAACGAGGTGAGCAGGAAATCTTGCTTTAGCGCAGGCGTAGGCCTGTGACATTAGGATTCATTGTTTCTCGATATCTACCTTAAGACTTTTTTTGAACAGTGGATTCAGATAGTAATGCTTTTTTGTTGCCGGTTGGGTGAATTTAACGACTAGAAGTATAGACTTAGAATGAAAAATGGTACTAAGTGTGACAAAGAAGACCTTTCCTTGCGCTTATGCACTTCGCATCAAAATCAAACCATGTTTAATACCTGTTTAAATCGCGTCAGATTTGTTCAACTATTTTCAAATGCGCCATAGATGAAACCGCTTACAATGGCGCTCAGGCGTTTTTCTATATTGCCGTGTGTGCCGTCATTTGGTCGGGGCCAACATGTAACATCATTTAGCACCAACCCGTAACACTGTTGATAATTGGAAGGCATTAAATACAGGCTTCACGAAAATTGGAGGTCGCAGTTGCGACCGAGGGAGAATGGTCGTATCGAGCCTTTGTAAAAAGTAGTAATTAAAAAGAGAACTATTTCCCTAACCGCTTGAGTTGTTCCAGAGTTAACACTTCAGTAGAAGGCTGTTTAATCACTTGGTTTTGGATGTCTGTGAGTACTGCTTTTGCGAAATTATCTAAAGTTTCATTTGAAAGTTCTTGGCGAGCAAGTTGAGCTTCGGCAGCTCTATCAATTGTGCTATTCAATGCTACCTTTTGATTTAATTCTAAAATATCTTCTTTTAGGGCTAACTTTGCCTTTTCAAGGCTAGCTTCGTTGTAACCTATATTCTCAATAATGCTACGGATTGATTTACTATTAAAGTCGATATCAATATCTATTCCTTCACCACAAATTGGATCTATTTGATAACATTTTTTTATTTCACCACCATTCCACATGCTGCTTAATTTTGCACTAAATTGCATATGGCCGAACAGCCTTAAACCACAAAACACTAATTTTGACTCAGGGTCGGCCCAAATAAAAATAAGATGTGAAACTTTACAAGTCAGTTGATTTGAAGGAAATTCCGAGTTGTAGTCATAAGACAAAATAATTGAATCTCTAGCGCTAGTATCACCCTTTATATAGTTTATTATCTCATCAGTAGCCCCATCCCTTAGTCTTGCAGGGGCACAAACAGTTGCGAGATAAGTTAGCATCATCTTAGCTATGGAGCGAAAGAATAGTTCTCCTCCCATTTCAAAATTTATAGTAGTTGGTTCGCGAAGGTAATCAGTTACAACTTCAATTTTTATATCTGACATACTATCTAGTGGTCGACCATATTTTTTCTCTAAATTTTTCACTAGGTAGTTAGCTTCATTTAAATCCCTTGCTCTGATATCAACTTGAACGGTATTGTCGTCCTTTTCTTGACATAAAAAAATAGGTTTAGAAAAAGAAGGTAGGCCCCCAGGTTTTAAATAAAATTGATGCCCATTCATCACCCCTGCATTTTTTATCGTGCTTGCAGATTTATTCCGGCCTGTTTTTATGCCAACTATGTTGGAAATATATTCAAACGATTTTGAAAAATATTTGTCTATTTCGTCACCGAAATGATTATTACATTTTTGGCAACAAATATTTTTGGATATTTTTTTACCTCCTAAAGAAGATAATATGGCGTGTTCTTCCGAACCTTTGCCTAAGTCAAACTCCTCATCGGAGCAATAAACACATTTTATCATATCGTACCTATAAATTTATCTAAGTTGTTCAAACGCTGCATGGAGACACTTAAATCATGTTTTGAGTTTGATTATAATGCTCACCTCATTTTTTTGCATACGGTAAAGCGTCTCAACTAGTTCATTGATCTGGTTTACGTTAGTTTGTGACAAAACAGAACGAATTACGCTTCAGGTAGGGCATCAAAATCAAACCATGTTTAATACCTGTTTAAATCGCGTCAGATTTGTTCAACTATTTTTAAATGCGCCATCGTAAGCAGAAGATATAAAACCGCTTACAATGGCGCTCAGGTGTTTTTCTATATTGCCGAGTGTGCCGTCATTTGGTCGAGACCAACATGCAACATCATTTGCACATTTGTCAGCATATGCGCTAACGCAACGGGTGATATCACATGTAAGTCATCTGAGGATTCGATGAACTGGGTTATCAGCTCTAGTGACTCTAATCCAGCTTCTATGTTACTCAGGCCGTTCCCACCATGAAAGACCATACCACAATGCTTGCTCAGCGCTTGTTGTAATACACTATCCATGATTAGCATTCCTTTACGATATCAGCGGTGACAAGTGGCTCATCAAGCTCTTGTGCTAAATTCATTGCGTTTGATACAAGATTATTAACAATTTGCGGGTACATCATGCTTAGGTTCCCTTGTTTACGCGTTAGTCGTTGTTTAATGGCTTCAAAGCTGTCGGTGGTCATTATTTTTTCCCACTGACCACCCGAGCGTTTAAATTTATGAGCTAGATAAGGTTGTATATCAATGCTTAGGTCGTCCATGTGCTCAACCATGCAACGGCGGATAAATTCACGAAGCGAATAAAACTTACCTTCATTAAGCTTGATTCCAAGCTCTGTTTGCCCAATCAAAATGATACCTAACAGCTTTGAGAAGCCATCTTCTAGTTCCCAAAAACGTTTTAAATACTTCAATACGGGAACCGACAAGTCATGCGCTTCTTCAATGATCATCACATGACGCTGGCCCCCTTGAGAGGCCGTGCGCAGCAAGCTTTCAACTTGTCTCGCTTTGGCTTCCATCGACCGCTTAGGAGAATCACTACTGATGTCCGCAATGATGGCATCACATAGCCCGCCAGCAGTCGCACTAGTTTTATCAATAATCCGAGGCTGAATGATGGATACATCACCATCATGGTTTAGATCTTCAATTAGTTGTTTTCGGAGTACGCTTTTTCCCGCGCCCGATTCACCAATCAAGGCTAAGATTCCTTGGTTTCTTGCAGCATCACGCATTGCTGCAAGTACATAGCTATTGCCGTCGCTTAAATACACGTCCTTAGCTTCTCTAATATCGTTAATAAAAGGGTTTCTAAACAGCTTAAAGTGCTTAAGGCTGGCTTGTGTTAACATAGTGGTCTCCGAATCAAAATCATACATAGGTTGTTGTTTTTGGAGGCTCGTCTGGTCAGGGTTGGCGGACTCTGACCAGACACTTCCTGTTTCTAATTTATGCCGAGATAAAAAGGCATCCACTTCTTCAATAAATTGCATTCGTTTTTTAACTGGCAAAATACCGTGATGCAGTGCTTTATGAACAATGGGGTAATGAAAGCTCATCTCCGCAGCAAGATCACTAATTGTTAACCCTGCATCAAAGAGCTGTTGCTTGAGCGGTAACATTTTTCACCTCCATTTCTTCGACAAATTGATCCAATTGAGCGCTAGTTACGCCATTGGGATATTGTTGTTTAAGTATCTTCTTATACGCTGTTAACGCAGCGCCTTTCACGCTTAACTCTGAAGCTAAGTGCTTCCATGCCTGAATATCACTGAGAACAACCTCATTAACGTGTACTGCTTCTAGCCGATGTGGTGTGCCTGGACGTTGCATAAAATGTGGTGAGCACTGCTGTTCTACATCTGCCATAGGGTTAATGTCGCCACTAAATGCAATAGCTCCTCGCTTGCCTTTGCGGGCTTTTTTTATCTCAAGGGGATCGCTTGTTCCCCAAGCAGCTGTATCCATCTGCTTTCTATTTTTTTGAGGTCGTGTTTCTGCGATAGCTTTGCGCATTTCCCCGTAGACAGGAGCGTTAACTGGGAAGCCTGCTTCATCTTTTTCGGTAGGCTCAACCACATAACTATGTAATTCACCATGTTCGTCCGCGACTTCAACATCGATTGCAGGGCAGCGATACAAGTTCACACTAACAAAGACTTTTCCGCCAGCATGAACATTGCTTAAATGATGTAAAGAATAGGTCATTGACCCTAGGCCTTTTTTTGGTACAAACGTAATGCTCAGGTCATTAGCCTTCACAGTTCGTTCAACTCTTCGGGTTTGAGCAAAACTTTGGATGACCGACATGTCTGGGGCTATCCTTAACTGCTCAGGGCTAATTGTCTGCCATAAGCCGTAGCGCGTTTTTTTATGGCGAGTATGGATGGCATTACTTTGGAAGCCTACTGACCATTGAGTCGCCATTTTGTTCAGCTCATCCACATTGTTAACAGCCATGAACGCCAACCGAGACTCAAATTTTTTCTCAATGACATTGTGCATGCTTTCGACTTGACCTTTAGCCCAAGGCTTGCCCGGCGTGTGCGCTTCATGCTGAATATCCAGCTTATCCAATATACTTTTCGTTACCGTTGCTTGGTTAGCTGATCCTGCATCCCAAATCAACATATACGGGATACCATGTAACAATTCTGCGTCTGAGCGTTTGGTGAACGCTTCGATTAAAAATTGGGTGATGGCTTCTACCGTTTCACCTGGCGACATGATGTAGCTCAAGTGAAAGGCCCCACTATAGTGGTCTGTTACCAAATACCTTAGCACCCGATCATTCTTAATATTTTCAATATTTTGAGGTTTATTTTTATAAAATTCGCTTTCCTCCATTACCTGTAAACCGTCATTTTTTTTCAAGTAATAGAGCACGCACAGCGACACATCAAATTGCCAAACATGGTTTGGGTGACGACTGCTCATGGTACGGGTAACTGGGCGAGCCTTAATTTGCTTAGGATGAACGCCAAAATCTTCCATCTTTCTCAGCATGGTTTTAGCCGAACATTTTTCACTAAGCTTGCCGTTTGCAAAAGCAATATCAATAGCGTCTTCAACAGACATTAACGACTTATTATTTTGACGCTCTGACTGTAGGATAAGGTTTGAGACCCAAGCAGCTGATGCTTCATCAATTTTCGAGACCCCCTTATCCGAGCGAGGCTTACGGCTAGATTGCCATCCTATTTGACCAAGCTTTTCGTAAATAGAGCTTGTCGCTAAGTTAAGATGTTTACTAGCCCGTTCAATAATACTGCCTTGCTTGCCATGTGTTGCCGCATCTAACTCTTTGGCTATATGCCCAAGATACCGCACTTGATACAGTTGTGACTCGGTCATCATTACTCATTTACCCCTTGATATAACGCAAGCTCGCTATTCAGTGCATCAATAACAGTTTGATCAAGGCCTAGGCTGGCGCTCCCTTCCATTAAACGAGAGACTATTTGTTGCATTGTTGATTCATACTCTGTGTCTAAATCGCAAGGGTGAGATGAGTCTTGTACCGCTCTTACAGCATCTTCAAACGCAGCAAGTCCTGAGAAAACGGCAAATTTAGCATCAAGTAAAGCTTGGCTAAGGGATTGATTCTTTTGTTCTTCAAGCTGTTTTAACCTTGCTGGAGTGCCTTTTCCTTTTGCTTCTTCAAGTTCCAACTCAAGCTTAAGAAATTTTTTATTTTTGCTCTCAAGCAGTTGATCTGCTGCTTTTGACTTTTGCTCCAGAGATTTTATTTTGTCGTTGAGCGCATTAGCTTCAGCGCGGTGCTTCACGGCCATTTCTTCAATGATATCCAACGCCTCTTCTTTGTCAGAAACCTTCAGACTGTCGCCATCTACTAAGGCCTTGAGCTCTTCTTCCGGTAGTTTGCGCAGTTTTCTAAAGTCTCTCACTCCCATACCGATAGCTGTCAGAGACTCGAAAACTTGTTCTCCAAAATAGTCAGCATTTTTTAACCTTTCATCTAAAGATGACTTTGATGCACCAATCAAAGAGCAAAACTCCTCCCAAGTGCCTGTTAAAATTCCTCCGTCGGGACTTTTTAAACCTTTTAATGATTTGTAACCCTTTGATTCTTTTACTTTACGCAATGTGACAATATTGACGACGGAGGAAAAACCAGCGATAGCCTGTGCCATTTGAGCTCGACCAGCGAGCATACCTATTGATGCGATAGCGCTGTCTCGACTGCCTGATGCTAGATTTTGGACAATGGCATCTAAGTGCTCTTGCTCACCTTCTTGATTCTGCTCAAGCTGCTTTTGCTGAACAGCTTGTATTAATTCATTGCTATTCATATCAATACCTCTCCGGTCATTTGTTGATAATCCGTTTCAATTTTTTTTACTTGAGCGAGGGTTTCTCGCCTATGCTGATGTGCTAGCTCCAGTAACTTGCTTGAGATAAACCATTTTTCTGTTCTGCCATCGACAGCGATACTTTTAAGCCAACCCAATCGCTCCCAAGTACACAGCAATCGATAAGTTGTTGAGCGTGAATAGCCTGAAAGGTATTGCAGCTCATCCAGCGTTTTACCTGCTAGATCCTTAGTTGCAACAAGGTGAAAAAGATTAACCGCTTTAACTGCCACATCTGAGCGCTGCTTTTTTTGAAAATTAAATTCCATATGTTCATCCTCCGTCATCGGAAAATAATGGCTTTGGGTGGTTTGGCTAAGAGCATTGCGTCTATGCTGATGTGCAAATTTCAATAATTTATCCGACACCCGCCAGCACTCAGAACGTCCGTTAATAGTGCTTGTCTCAAGCCACTCCAAGTACTGCCATGCTGATAGCACTCGATAAACAGTTGAACGCGGCAACCCTGAGTGCTTCTGCAACTCTGCCAGCGCAATCCCACGTTGACCGCATTCAGCAACCAGCTGGAATAAAGCTTCTGCTTTGACTAACGTTTCAGCATTTTTAGCTTTAGGGATTTGTAAGCTCATTTAGCCCCCCTTAAACCTTTCAGATAGCGATTGAGCCCTGATTTGCTGGGAGCCCTATAAACGCCAAATTTTGCCTTTAATAGCTTCAACATCTCGGTTTGGGTCATGTAATGTTGATTTAAGATGAAAGCCTCGACATCAGCATCCTGCTGGATCTTGCTCGGCTTGGGTTTTCGATAAGCATTTTCGCAATAAGGCTTTGTTTGCTTTACCTGTGAGCGATTAAGCCCTATCTCATAATCTTGCTGTGCTTGATTAAGTAAATGCTTGGCTTCGTTTAACGTCAGCCCTTCAAGAAGCTTCTGAATTGCTAAGCTTAAATATTCGTTATTCATTGTCGTCTCCACATAAATCAAGTTGTGGTTGGCTATGTTGCTCTACGTTCTTGTGATGCCAAGCAACGCCCTCCATTAATTGATTTAACGCTGCGATTGTCTCCGCTTGGTTTGCTACTCCCTCATAGAATGACAGCAGTAGTGTGATGCCCTGTGAAAATGAAGCGTGCAATACATTAATATCAACAGGTTTAACACTTCGGCCCGTAGGTATATCAATGAGTAGTTTGTGAGCTGCATGGCCGAGATAGCGGGTGACAAAATCAGCACCGCAAGTCTGCTCTAAAGGGCGAATCATTAAAGCTGGCAAGCGACCTGACTCCATCCATTTGTAAATGATCCATTTATTAGCAAGGCCCATCCCATCGGCCACGCGATCAACGCTGAAGTTTTTCTTTTTTCTAGCCACTTCTAAACACAGCTCAATAGCATGAGGAATAGAAACCGCTTGGTGTTTTTGTAGACTAGTTCTAGTCATTGGAAATCCCTCTGAAATTGTGATTAAGCACATTCCAAATACAGTTATTAATTGCGCTTTTCTGTTTCAATTAAATCACTATGATTAAACTGCTTGCTTCAATTCAGGGAGTTCAGATATGCCAGATGCCATGATTAGTTTTTCGCGTAGTGCTTTGCCTTTAGGTCCATTCCAAGTACCAACTAAACATGACATAGCATTTTGCTGCTTGATGTCATTACTGCCGCACCATGATGACAGCGATGACCCTTTGAGAATGAAAGCCGCTCGAACTTGGTTATATAGCTCACGACTTGGTTGCAATGTATTGACGTTCATTGTGATACACCTCATTATGTGTTTGATATATGAATTATTAAGATGATAAGCACCTAATAATGTGCAATATAAAAACCTTATAAGGTTCTGTCAATACCTTTTTATGCGCGAATGGCGCAATATTTTTCACACAAACACCCAAAGAGGTCTTATGAGCTTAGTAAGTGAGCGTTTAAGAGACGTTATTGATGACCAAAAATTATCCCTCAAGGAGGCATCAATACACACAAAAATTCCATACCGTTCATTGCAGAACTATGTTTCTGGAAAGCAGTTACCTGGTGCAGAGGCTCTAATTAGACTTCACGATACATTTGGGGTTGATCTCAACTGGCTTCTCACTGGTAAATCTCAGCGCACGATGTCGCAGGGTTCTGATTTAACTACTGAAGAGATCAATCCCCAGCTCGTTAGTGATATCACTATGCAGTTGAAAAAAAGTCATAAAATGTACCAACAACCAATCGTAAAAGTGGCAATTGATACTTTTTCAAAGGTTTACAATCATGTATGCCATATTTCAGATTCTAGTGAACGGTGGACGAGCATTGATAAGGCAATAGGGCTGCTAAAGCTTACTGCTAATAATTCTATGCAGGAAAACGCAACAGGAGACCTTAGAGAAAGTCTAGAAAGAGGTAAAAGTAAGATCATTGAACAACATGGTTTGCAGCACGAAAACCATGAACAATCAGAGCAGAACTCTGTAAATCAAAATTTCAATTCTTCAGTTGGGCAAGTATCTGGTAGAGATATTATCAACAAGAAATAAGGAATAATCTGTGGAACAGGTATTTAATCGTGAAGTAAATCAAGTAGCAGGACGGGACATTGTAAACTATTACAACGATGGCCATACTATTCAAGATATGACTGAGTCAACACTGAAACGCTTACTTGAACAAGAATCCCGACTAAAACGATTTACCTGGTTAAAGCTGACGTTTGATAAGTTCAGATTACTATCACTTGCGTCCTTAGCTATATCTGTCGTTTGCATTTTCACTGCTATTTCGGAGCCTATCGAACTCAACTCTTCATTGATCATAGCCGGAGTACTTTCACTTTGTTGCATGTCGCTATTTCATGTTTGCTATATGAAAACTGCCGTAAAAAGTTATCAGTGTCTTTACCTTGAAGCCATAAACAATGTGCTAAAGATTCGGCGGGAATTAGTAGCAAGAGCAACTAGACAAAAAATTGCCCAAAGGATCGCCAAAGAGAAAGCTAATTAATTGGTGAAAACTTGGGATTACCGTCCCAAGTTGGTTTTAGATAATTTTCGATTTTCCGACCAAATTCCACATTTATCGTGTCTTTTCCTAATATTTATCGTGTCTTAGATCAACAAATAACTGGCCAATAAGGCACACAGATGAATGCAGTTCCGATGATGACGAGCAATAAAACATAGCTATTTACCCTCTCACAAAAGTGCAAAGATCCGAACCATTCAATTAGATCACATTTTTTGTGTTTTTTTTGCACAGCTGACTTGACCAACAATTTATCTCGATATACTGTATACACATACAGCATGTATATTTAAACAAGAGGCGAACTATGCAGCTCATATCTCATTCATTATCTCAGCCAAATCTTAAGTCAATGACAATCGATTTTTCCAGTATGATCAATAAATTGGATGAGAAAAGAGCCTTTTCCGAGCAGCCTATCTATCAGCGTGCACGCCATGACTCTCTGCTCAATAAATTAATACACTATGGTCAGCAGCCGGGTTGGCTTGTCTTTATTGATCCCCCAGCTAAATTAAATTTACCGCTGTTGGCTAGCTTAGGTTTGGACTGCCAAAAAATATTATGCATCAAATCACATCAGCAACTTAGTAAGGTACGGTGCTTAGAGTTAGCATTGCAATCTACACACACGCGTTTAGTAGTTTGCAGTATTGACGGCTTAGAAAGTGCAAGCTTGTCAAAGTTAAAAGCGGCTGCTCGCATAGGCATGGGCTCGGCTATTTTTCTGGATGGAAACGATATTGCTCAAGCGCAGCAAACAACTAGATTACATTAGAGACCTAAGTAGTCTAATTCCCCCATACATTTCTATAGGCATAAAAAAACCTCCACTAGGGAGGTTTTTTATTAGGTATTATAAATAATTAACCAAGGATATTTGCCAGCTCTTGGCTAACGGCATCAACACTTTGTGTACCGTCTAATTTGTAATACTTGCTTAAACCCGCTGCTGCATCTTTAGTGTAAAAGTCTACCAGTGGCTTAGTTTGTTCGTGGTAAATAGCTAAGCGCTTACGTACTGTTTCTTCCACATCATCAGGACGGATCGCAAGGTCTTCACCTGTTACGTCATCTTTACCTTCCACTTTTGGTGGGTTATAAACAAGATGGTAAACACGACCTGAGCCAGGGTGAACACGACGGCCACTCATGCGTTTAACAATCTCTTCATCAGGCACGTCAAATTCAAGAGTGTAATCAACGTCAATGCCATTTTCTTTCATTGCATTGGCTTGTGGGATCGTACGTGGGAAACCATCAAGTAAGAAACCCGCTTTGCAATCTTCTTGTGCAACACGCTCTTTAACCAGGCCGATGATTAAGTCATCTGATACGAGTTGGCCAGCATCCATTACTTCTTTTGCTTTTAAGCCTAATTCGGTACCGGCCTTAATGGCTGCGCGTAACATGTCACCAGTAGAGATTTGTGGCACATTGTACTTTTCCATTATGAATTGAGCTTGTGTACCCTTGCCTGCCCCTGGCGCGCCTAAAAGAATAATGCGCATAAAAACTCCCCTAATATTATTTTGTGCTTATAGTTTAAAAATTTAGAAGCAGCAATTTACACTGCTGCTTAGAATTACTCAAGTCTATGGCCAAGTTAAGCCTGTTAAACCTTAGTCTAACGTTGTCGTACATGGCGGTAATGATCTTGCTTAACACTATACATATTTTGATCCGCTACATTGTATAGCATTGAAAATGCGGTATTTTCTGTCGATGCGTAACCGATACTGCAACTAAACTGATCAAAACCACCAAGCACATCAAAAGCAAAATCAACACGAGGTTGCTCTTCTAACAACCGTTTATACAGTAACTGGTTTTTCTCTAATTGTTCATTCGTCAGAATAATCGCGTATTCGTCTCCACCCAAACGGTAGCACTTGTCTGTTATCCCAGCTGCACAATATCGCAGTAATTCGGCCACTTTAATCAGTAACTGATCTCCGACTTGGTGACCTTTATTATCATTTACCTGTTTTAAGCCATTCACATCGATGATAAATAAGCCAACTTCAGCATCTAACTGGGTCGCATAAGCTTCTAAATCATCATCAAAAGCTTTGCGGTTGGAGAGACCCGTTAGGCTATCGGTATTCGCTAAATAATCGAGTTCTTGGGTTAATGCGCGGATCTCTAGAAAGCTACTAAGCTCTTTGCCAAACAGCAATAACCATTGTGAATACTCTATTGCAGGCATTTTATTAACAGCTAACCAGCCAACTGGCTGTTGACTACTGCCAAGTCGTAATACTGGCACCCCACTGTCTAGTGAACAAATTCCTTGTTGCCAAGCTTCATCGCCCAGCTGGTTAACTTCGTCTTGCATTGCGACGAGATCAAAATGGGCAGAAGTTGATTGCAACATAACTTCCCCATTGCCTCTACCATCTGCAAGATACAAAGCAAATTCCATTTTATCAATCGTCAACTGCAAGTTATCTAATGTCAGGATCGCAACATTCTCATTGCTCATGGCATTTTGTAATGCACGGCGATATAAAATCACCCGTTCAAGTACGGTATTACCTTCTTCCACTAATCGTAACGTGTGTTCTAGCTCTGCTGTGCGCTGCGAAACCTTATGCTCGAGCTCTTTATTTAACTCTTCGACCCGGTTTAAGTATTTTTCTCTTAGCCCATCGGCATTAATCAACTCTTTATTCTTTTGCTTTAAATGAATAACTTGATGCCCTATCGTACGCTTCATTTCCATGATCAACTGATAGACTTGGTTGAACTCAAGAATAAAAAATCGATGCCGTTGTGGCGCATTAGAATCGGACTGGAAATCACGGATTAGCGTGTAAAGTCGGCCAAGGGTTTTTGAAATCAATCGAGAAAAAAGGATGGTAATGAAAAGTGCGATGCTAAGAGCAGCTATTTGTACACTGAGTAACGGCGCTAATACTGCTTCGACCTCTTGAACAAGGCGCGCTGAAGGCTCAGCTAACACTACTTTAAGTTCAAAAGGGTTAAAGTAACCTTCTGGTTGTTCCGATACCACAAAGTCATAAAAGTTTTGCTCATCGGGGCTATTCCAATAGTCGCCACCTATCCACTTTTCACCCAAGTAAAATGCAACACTAAATTCAGGGACGACAAGTCGTAGCACTTGGCTAAAACTGTCAATTGAAACTAAAGCCAACAAATAACCTGTATGCCGTTCATTAACATCATTTAATGGCGTGATAAGGGCTACACCGTATGGATTAGCCGCGTTTGGAACTAGTTTTGGATTGCTGTAATGAATAAATCCACTGTGCTCCAATAAACCGCCCAACCCTTTAAACTGCTTCAAAAAATTAGCTTCTTGTACATCATCGACACTAGCACCAATACCGGTTATAACTTGGCCTTGCGCATCCATAAAATAAAGTGAATGAACCCCGCGGTAGGTATTCGTAAACTGCCTAAACGCATTATTTATGATCCTTGGTTGAGTATGCTGTATATCACTTTGTCCTTTCTCTTTTGCGAGATAACTCAGACTTGTCCCTAACATCGATATGTGATTAATCAACTTTTCACCAGCTAAACGCGCATGTAAAGCTAAGTTGTTTTGCGCGGCCTTTTCAACTGCGGCATAGGTTTGTTTGTATTGCATAACGGCAACGAAGCTAGCAGGTGCAATCGCGACAGCAAAAATCATTAATACAGCAAATACAGGTAGCCTTATTTGCATAAGCAATAGTTCCACAGCTGATTTTGAATAACATACATCAAAGCGCATCCTTGCGTTATGTTGCGTGATTTGAATTTAACACCGCTCACTAAGTTACTAGGCTTAGTTCATTGCACACTTAAATGAGAGCGATTCTTGAGTAATTTAATCACTTCTAAGTATAAGAGATTCGGTAAAAATTGGCGTGACCCACTGCACTTATCTTTGTTTCGCAATAAAAAAGGGAGCATTTAGCTCCCTTGGGTAAGTATAGAAATGAATTTACTTCATCAGTAGTGTATTTATGCGGCTTACAAACTCTGATGGATCATCTAAACTGCCTTTTTCTGACAATACCGCTTGCTCAAGTAATAGATTTAACCATTGCGCAAATGATTCTTCATCTTGAAGATCAGCTACATGCTTGACCATCGCATGATCTGGATTTAACTCAAACACCGGCTTTTGCTCAGGTATTGTTTGACCAACAGATTGCATTAACTTAATCATCTGAGTACTCATGTCTTGAGCGCCAGCAACAATACAAGATGGCGTATCCGTTAAACGGTGAGTCAGACGAACTTCGG
This sequence comes from Motilimonas sp. 1_MG-2023, assembly GCF_030547455.1. Taxonomy (NCBI): domain Bacteria; kingdom Pseudomonadati; phylum Pseudomonadota; class Gammaproteobacteria; order Alteromonadales; genus Motilimonas; species Motilimonas sp. 1_MG-2023. Next base: position 13,418 of record NZ_JAUOPX010000013.1, read on the forward strand.
CTACTTTATCGCCTAACGCCGTTTTAGCTCGCTCTAAAAAGCTTGCAAACTCAGTTTCTTGCTTCTCTTTTTGCTCTTTCGCTTCAGCATCTTCTAAATCGCCAAGATCTAAATCCCCTTTGGTCACAGATACTAGCTGCTTACCTGCAAACTCATTTAGGTGGCTCAGTAACCATTCATCAATGCGATCGTACATCAAGAAGACTTCAATGCCCTTCTTGCGGAAGATTTCTAAATGCGCAGAGTTTTTCGCGGCATTAAAACTATCAGCAGTAATGTAATAGATCTTTTCTTGGCCTTCTTTCATACGCTCAATATACGCATCAAAAGAAACATTTTGCACTGCCTCATCAGTATGAGTTGAAGCAAAACGCAATAATTTTGCAACTTTCTCTTTATTGGCGAAATCTTCAGCAGGCCCTTCTTTTAACACTTGACCAAATTCTTTCCAGAACGGCTGGTATTTTTCTTCATCTTTAGCAAGTTTGTCCAACATCGACAACACTCGTTTACTGCAAGCATTACGCAACTTAGTTGTCACTTTAGTATCTTGCAGAATTTCACGTGACACGTTTAGCGGCAGATCGTTCGAGTCCAGCACACCTTTAACAAAACGCAGGTATGTTGGCATAAACTGATCAGCGTCATCCATGATGAATACGCGCTGTACATAAAGTTTCAAGCCGTGTTGTTTCTCGCGATTCCACATGTCAAATGGCGCACGCGCAGGAATATACAATAAGCTTGTGTACTCTTGTTCACCTTCAACTCGGTTATGAGACCACTTCAGTGGATCCTCAAAATCATGGGAGATGTGCTTATAAAATTCTTTGTATTCTTCGTCAGATATTTCGCCTTTACTGCGAGTCCACAGTGCGGTTGCTTTGTTTACCGACTCCCAATAACCTGGCTTAGCTGGAATTTTCTCACCATCAGGGCCCTCTGTTTCAGGCTCTTCTGCTTTCCACATCTCTACAGGAATACTAATATGATCAGAATATTTACTCACTATTTGACGTAATTGCCATTCGTTAAGTAAGTCTTCCTCGCCCTCACGTAAGTGTAGGATGATTTCAGTACCACGATCTGCCTTAGTAATATCGGCAACCGTGTAGTCGCCTTCACCAGCAGACTGCCATTGCACGCCCTGATCGTGGCTGACACCAGCAGCACGCGTATTTACGGTTACTTTATCTGCTACGATAAAAGCAGAGTAAAAACCAACACCAAATTGACCAATCAGCTGCGAGTCACGAGCTTGGTCACCAGATAGCTGGTTAAAAAATTCTTTTGTACCTGATTTTGCAATCGTTCCTAAGTGCTCAATCACTTGATCACGAGTCATACCAATACCATTATCGGCAATGGTGATGGTCTTAGCGTCTTTGTCGAAACTTAAACGAACTTTAAGGTCACCATCATTTTCGTACAAGGTGTCATCTGATAATGCTTTGAAACGCAGTTTGTCTGAAGCATCTGCGGCATTAGACACTAACTCACGAAGGAAGATCTCTTTGTTACTGTACAAAGAATGGATCATTAGCTGTAATAATTGTTTTACTTCGGCTTGAAAGCCATGAGTTTCTGTATGTACGGCGTCTGTCATCTTACGTCTCTTATTTTACAGGGTTTAACACTAGGACTAAGGTGGGGTTACAGTGCAAAGGTTTCAAGGGAAAATTGATAAATTTTCCCTTTTTTATTGGTTTGCTATCTCACATATCCGAGATTTAGTTTATTTAATAGAAATACGACCAGCAAAAGAATGAGACAACGTTGTACCATCAACAAGCTCTAATTCACCACCAACGGGCACACCATGAGCTATTCGGCTAACATTGATTTGCTGCTCTCGTGCTAACTCCGCAATATAGTAAGCCGTAGCCTCTCCTTCAACAGTAGGATTAGTAGCCAAAATCAACTCACTTATATTGCCTTTTGCTAATCGAGCCGCCAAGGTATCAAGACCAATATCGTTAGGACCAATGCCATCTAACGGAGAAAGATGCCCCATTAAGACAAAATAGGTACCTGAAAACTGCGCGGTTTGTTCAATGGCGAGCAAGTCTGCAGGGCTTTCAACCACACAAAGTTGGCCGTTTTGCTGCCTTTTTGGATTCTGGCATAAACGACAAATGTCATCTTCGGTAAAAGTTCGGCAGCTCTGACAGTGCCCGATATTATCGATAGCAGAAGCAAGCACATGGCTTAATTTACTCGCACCGCTGCGATTTTTATCCAGTAAGTAAAAAGCCATCCGCTGGGCTGATTTAGGGCCAACACCCGGTAAACACTGTAAGCTTTTTATTAATTCATCTAATAACGGGCTAAAACTCATAAAAGTACTGCTCCAATTTAAAAGCTCATGGCCAAGCCCAAGGCATAACCATCACTATTTTGACCGAACATATAGCGTAAAACCAATCTGGTACGGGTGATAAAAATATCGTAATCACTCGAATCTAGCTCTAGCCCCACCCCGGCAGAGCTCATATAATCAAAGCCTAATGCACCGCGTTGCTCACCTAAGAACTGTGTATGTGCTCCTTCAAGTACATAACGCAAGGGCTTATTAAGTAATTCATAACCTGTTGGCGCTCGGCGACGAAGATATAACGAGAGATTTTCAGCATTAGCTTGGCCCCTAGCGCCAGAAGCCGTAGATCCAAAGCTATTAAGCCTGATATAGCTATAACGCAACTCCGCATCAATATCTTGCCGCTCTGAAAATAATTCGTAATCCAACATTATCGACCCACCATAGCCATATGCGTTAAGTGAGCCTCCATCAATAAATGAAAGATCCAAGTCAGACTGATTATTGACATACCACCGAGCAATTTTAATATCGCTTACCACTCTTCCCAGAGATACATTAACTATCGGCCGCAATACCAAATTCTCATCAAGTTTGAAATCCCAGCCAACCCCGCCGCTAGCAGAAAGGCTATTCCACTTCAAAGGCAGTGTGCCGGTAACATTACCACTAGTTATCACAAACGTAGGATCGAAGCGGCTAAATGCCAAAGTCCCCTCTAAGTAAATCGGCACATCTTCACTTATGGTTGCACCACCACCCAATTGCGTCATCATAAGATCCGACGATTCAGGATTGTTTTGATCAATACTTAAGGTACTGGTAGTAACGTCAGGAACGACACTAAAGGACATCAAAGACAGCGCAGCATTAGCGCGTGCGATGATTTTATCATTCGAAATCTGGCTAACGGCATGGTCTGAAAAGATACATAGGTACAATAGCAGGTAAACTCTATTTGCTTTTTTTATCATGCCAACCATGGTTAACTCATCTGTACAGTTTGTTCGTACTGTATCGTTTCTCAAGACAAAAAAAAACCTGACTCAAGGTCAGGCTTTATCGATTTGGAGCGGTACACGAGGCTCGAACTCGTGACCTCAACCTTGGCAAGGTTGCGCTCTACCAGCTGAGCTAGTACCGCATCACATTTAGCTCATAATTTAGATAAGTCACAATATAGGTTGTGTCTCTCTACAATGCAGCTGAACTAATACCACATCACATTTAGCTCATAATTTAGATAAGTCACAACAAAGGTTACGTCTCTCTACAATGCGACTGAGCTAGTACCGCATCACATTTAGCTCATAGTTTAGATAAGTCACAACAAAGGTTGCGTCTCTCTACAATGCAGCTGAGCTAGTACCGCATCATAATCAACTCAATTAGAAGTTGAGTTAGACTTTAGAACTAATGGTGCCCGGGGCCGGACTTGAACCGGCACGCTCTTACAAGCGAGGGATTTTAAATCCCTTGTGTCTACCAATTTCACCACCCGGGCGACACTAAAACTGTAAATATGGAGGCGGAACCCGGAGTCGAACCGAGGTCGTCTGATTTGCAATCAGGTGCATGGCCACTCTGCCATTCCGCCATTTTGTATCAATTTGGAGCGGTACACGAGGCTCGAACTCGTGACCTCAACCTTGGCAAGGTTGCGCTCTACCAGCTGAGCTAGTACCGCATCACATTTAGCTCATAGTTTAGATAAGTCACAACAAAGGTTGCATCTCTCTACAATGCAGCTGAGCTAGTACCGCATCATAATCAACTCAATTAGAAGCTGAGTTAGCCTTTAGAACTAATGGTGCCCGGGGCCGGACTTGAACCGGCACGCTCTTACAAGCGAGGGATTTTAAATCCCTTGTGTCTACCAATTTCACCACCCGGGCGACACTAAAACTGTAAATATGGAGGCGGAACCCGGAGTCGAACCGAGGTCGTCTGATTTGCAATCAGGTGCATGGCCACTCTGCCATTCCGCCATATTGTATCAATTTGGAGCGGTACACGAGGCTCGAACTCGTGACCTCAACCTTGGCAAGGTTGCGCTCTACCAGCTGAGCTAGTACCGCATCACATTTAGCTCATAATTTAGATAAGTCACAACAAAGGTTGCGTCTCTCTACAATGCGGCTGAACTAATACCGCATCACATTTAGCTCATAGTTTAGATAAGTCACAACAAAAGTTGCGTCTCTCTACAATGCAGCTGAGCTAGTACCGCATCATAATTAACTCAATTAGAAGCTGAGTTAGACTTTAGAACTAATGGTGCCCGGGGCCGGACTTGAACCGGCACGCTCTTACAAGCGAGGGATTTTAAATCCCTTGTGTCTACCAATTTCACCACCCGGGCGACACTAAAACTTTAAATTTTTGGAGCGGTACACGAGGCTCGAACTCGTGACCTCAACCTTGGCAAGGTTGCGCTCTACCAGCTGAGCTAGTACCGCATCACATCTGTGTTCATTTCTTGGCAGCTGAACTTACTGTTTGTTTTATGTAACGGCCAAGTTACATGGGCCAACTCAGCTTGTTAATACTGCTTCGTTGCCGGATGTGCTGCGCATTCTAATGATTAAAACGAACCAGTCAACACACTTTTTTAAACTTTTTGATTGCTCGCCTATAATTTACGCAAAGCGAATATTTATTAGTCAAACAAGGACCTTATTGGGCACTCAGATCTTTCCAAGCAGCCGAAAGGTAGCTAAACATCGACCAAAAAGTCAACGCTGTCGCGATATACAATAGCCCAAGACCAAAATATTCCATCCACCCTGCTTGTTGCCATATAAGCGCAATAAGCGCCATCATCTGCGCCGCCGTTTTCCATTTACCAATTGATGAGACAGCAACATTAGCCCGCTTGCCTAACTCGGCCATCCATTCACGTAATGCCGAAATAATAATTTCACGGCTGATCATGGTCAGTGCAGGGATAGTCACCCAAAGTGAATTGTAATGCTCTACAATCACTACCAGTGCAGCAGCAACCATTACTTTATCTGCGACAGGATCTAAAAATGCACCAAACGCTGTTTGTTGTTTAAGTTTGCGCGCTAAGTAACCATCAAAATAATCGGTTACAGCTGCGAGCCAAAAAAAGAATGCAGCCCAAAATGCGGCATGCTCTATTGGAAGGTAATAGCATAAGACGAATACGGGAATCAGAAAAACACGAAAAGCAGTTAAAATATTGGGAATATTAATCATTATGGTTACAACGTTAAATTAGCGCATGGTCAGTCGGTTAATGGTGCAATGTATCATAGATCTTTTGCGCAAGCTCATGACTTATACCTGGGACACGAGCAAGATCATCCACCGATGCTTTTTTAACCTCATGCAATCCCCCTAAATAAGTTAAAATAGCTTGTCGTCGCTTAGGCCCAACACCAGCGATAGATTCAAGTGTACTCTGCTTTCTGGCCTTGTCGCGACGCTGGCGATGCCCTGTTATTGCAAAACGGTGAGACTCATCGCGAATATGTTGAATAAGGTGAAGTGCGGGTGAATCCCCGGCCATTTCAAGCTCTTCATGGGTTTGTCCCATAATCAAGCTCTCAAGGCCAGCCTTACGAGTCACGCCTTTTGCAATACCAATCAGTAAAGGCATTTTCTCAGTAAAATTTTCGCTAAAATCAGCCAATACAGCTTCCGCTTGAGCAAGCTGACCTAGGCCACCGTCAATAAATACGATATCGGGAATATTCTCTAAAGCCTGTACATCGCGAAAACGTCGTGTCAGCACTTGTTTCATAGCCGCGTAATCATCACCTGGCGTAATGCCAGTAATATTGAATAAGCGATAATCAGACTTCAACGGCCCTTCCCGATTAAACACCACTGATGAGGCAACGGTTTTTTCCCCCATCGTATGAGAGATATCGTAACACTCTATCCGCTTAATAGGCTGCTCTAAATCTAAAGCTTCTTGTAGTAAATAGAATCGCTGCAACATGGTGCTTTTATGGCTAAGTTGACTGGTCAGGGCCGACAGTGCATTGGTACATGCAAGACGTAAAAAGCCAGCCCTATCCGCTCGCACCTTCTCTGTTAGGACTACTTTGTATTTAGCAAACTCAGACAACGCAGCAGAGATCGCATTTTGCTCTTCTAATGCTTGGCTAATCAAGATCTGTTTAGGGATCACTCTTCCATTAGCACCAGACAAATAAAATTGACTGATAAAAGCAGTAAACACTTCGTCGGCTGAGCTAGCATTAGGCACTTTAGGAAAATAACTACGGCTGCCCAAAACTTGACCCTGTCTTATGAACAGTACATGAATACAGGCCATGCCATTTTGATAGGCAAAGCCAATCGCATCAAGCTGCTCCCCTGCTCCAGTAACACTTTGTTGTTCAGATACTTTACGCAAAGCTTGAATTTGGTCTCGAAAGCGCGCAGCTTGTTCAAACTCTAATCGATCACTCGCTTGCTGCATTTTCTCAATCATTTTCCCGATCACATCTTGGCTTTTACCTTGTAAAAACAAGGTCGCCAATTCTACTTGCTGCTGATATTCATCGTCCGAGACCATATTGGTACAAGGCCCTAAACAGCGCTTAAGTTGGTATTGCAAGCAAGGCCTTGAACGATTTCGGTAATAGCTATCCTCGCACTGACGCACGGGGAAAATTTTTTGCATTAAATGCAGGCTTTCACGCACTGCGCCACCACTGGGATAGGGGCCAAAAAATTGCCCTTTCGACTTTTTACTACCGCGATAGACCCCGAGACGAGGATGCTTATGATCGGTAATTACAATATAAGGATAGGATTTATCATCACGCAACAATACGTTATAGCGCGGCATGTATTTTTTAATGTAGTTATGCTCAAGGATCAGCGCCTCTGTTTCAGTATGAGTAACAGTGACATCAATCGAAGCAATGTTTTTAACTAAAACACGCGTCTTCTCATTATCCAGAGTAGAGCGAAAGTAGCTGCTAAGGCGATTTTTTAAATTTTTGGCTTTACCAACATAAATGACAGTTCGCGAGCTATCATACATACGATAAACCCCCGGCTGTTGCGTCACGGTTTTTAAGAAAGCAGCAGAATCAAATAGTTCGGTCATAACTTCACATATAAGGCTTAAAACAAAAAAGGTGCCCTCAGGCACCTAGTTCACAATCAAACATTACGCTTAAAATTGTATTTATAGGGTATCCGCATCTAACATACCATGGCGAATCGCTAAGTGGGTTAGCTCTACATCACCACTGATATCTAACTTATTGAATAAGCGATAACGATAGCTATTGACCGTTTTCGGACTTAGGCTCAATTGCTCCGAGATTTCTGTCACTTTCTGTCCCTTCGTAATCATCAACATAATTTGAAGCTCACGTTCAGATAAGTTTTTAAATGGGTTTTCATCATCCGGAGAAAAATGGGCTAGCGCCATTTGTTGTGCTATTTCTGGCGATAAATAACGCTGACCCGCATTTACCACGCGAATAGCATTAAGTACCTCATCTGGCGCGGCGCCTTTAGTTAGGTAGCCAGAAGCTCCCGCTTGCATCACTTTGGTCGGAAAAGGGTTTTCGGTATGAATAGTTAATACTACGATTTTGATATCGGGATTGTATCTTAAGATTTTACGGGTGGCTTCTAAACCACCAATACCCGGCATGTTCATATCCATTAGGATGACATCAGGATTATTATCCCTGCACCACTGCACTGCGGCTTCGCCACTTTGAGCTTCGCCCACAACCTTGATGCCACGAATGTCTTCAAGAATACGTCGGATCCCTGTTCTTACCAACTCATGGTCATCAACAAGAAATACGTTAATCAAGAGAATTACTCCGCAAAATACTGATAGACCGATTCGGAATTAAAGCGGTCTTTGCTCGATGATAACCAAACTAATCAAATTAAAAAACACAAAAGCAGCATATCGTGTACATATTTGCAAATTTGCAACACAACGCAAAGAAATGAATTTAAAATTGTAATAAGCAGCTGTTTTTATTGTTTTTTCGTAAGGTGTTGAAAGTGGTGATTGCAATGATATAGAAGAGGAAAGGAATGGCGGAGGAGGAGAGATTTGAACTCTCGGTGAGCTATTAACCCACGCCGGTTTTCAAGACCGGTGCATTCGGCCACTCTGCCACCCCTCCGCAGCGGGGCGCATAATACTGGATATAAACCTGTGATTGCAAATAAAAATTTATTTTTTTAATGCATTTTTTAAAAACGCTTAATTTAACATCGATAGTTCAGTTTTTTATGACAAAACCACTTTACCTAGGATAAACTAAAGCAACTGATATCTTATCATCGATAGTTCAACGAGTTAATTTGATCTAAAGTGTGATAATCTCAGTACTTGAAATAGTAGGGGTTAAACCCCATTTAATAATTATGTAGCATCGTACTCTTATTTGATGGTAAGACTAATGACTCATTAGCACCACAGGTACAGAGCACGACGTTCGATGCAAAGCAGATTCGTACAACATTTTTCATGAGGATTCAGCAATGAACCAATTTAGTCAAACTCAAACGGTTGAACGCGTCAGCGAAACCAACAAAGTGTTACGTAACACCTACTTCTTACTCGGTCTTACTTTAGCCTTTTCATCCATTGTGACTGCGGTTTCTGTAGCAATGATGGCTCCAGCTTTACCATGGTGGGGTATGTTAATCGGTGCTTACGGATTAATGTTCCTAACTGAAAAGAACCGCAACTCAAGCCTTGGTTTAGTGTTTGTTTTCTTATTTACCGGCTTTATGGGTTACACCTTAGGTCCATTGATTGGCATGTTCTTAGCTGCTGGCGCGGGTGAAACAGTAATGACAGCCCTTGGCGGTACTGCGTTAGCCTTTTTTGCAACTTCGGCCTACGCACTAACAACTAAACGTGACCTATCATTCTTAAACGGCATGATAGTGACAGGTTTTGTGGTATTGATTGTAGCCATGATCGCTAATTTTTTCCTAGCTATGCCTGCGCTTTCACTGGCAATCAGCAGCATGTTTATTTTGTTCTCTTCGGCGGTGATCATGCTAACCACGCAAAATATTATTCGCGGTGGTGAGACAAACTACATTTCAGCGACGGTTACTTTATATGTCTCTATCTACAATATCTTTGTTAGCTTACTGAGCATCTTAGGTATTGGTGGGGATGATTAATCTCTTTTAGATTAACGTTGGCTTAATCTAAATCATAAAAGCCCTAAAAAGCCCCTGCCATCAGGGGCTTTTTGTTTATGGATGTTTTACACTGACAGCAGTTTGATTTCATCGATACTTGGATAACTTTCCGCCCCTATGCAACCCTTAATCAACCTGCTCCAAGACCAGCTTCGGACACTCATTACGCACACCTACTTTCATGCAGGCGCGCGAGTGTTATGTGCCATCAGCTTTACACTGTTGCCTGCATTATTGTGGCAACAAACGGAATTATCACTCACTCTCGCACTGGGCGTGGTGGCCTGCGGTATCGCTGAAACTGACGATGCCAGCGTTAACCATTTAAAAAGCTTAGGGATCACTTTAGTCTGCTTCTTGATTGCGTCATTTTCAGTTGAGTTGCTTTATGCCACGCCAGCACTCTTTGTTATTGGCTTAGCCGGCTCTACTTTTATTTTTATCATGCTTGGCATTTTTGGCCAGAGATACGGTCAGATTGCCTTTGGCGCCCTAATTATTGCTATTTACACCATGATAGGTTACCAAAGTAACCACCCTTTCTATATTCAACCCTTAATGCTCACTGCCGGTGCCTTATGGTATGGGTTATTTTCACTTATGTGGGCATTTGCCTCGCCTTACCGCTCATTACATGAACAATTAGCCCAGCTGTACTTCAACCTAAGCCGTTATCAGCTGGAGAAATCACGCTTTTTTGGTAGTAATCAAACCGATTGGCTGGCGGTAAGGCAAAACCTCGTTGTGCAAAATATCAGCGTGGTGAACAGTCTCAATATTTGCAAAGATACACTCAATAACCGTTTGCACGACTCAGGCAAAAAAGAGCGTCTTGATTTGTTATTGCAGTATTACCTGATCGCACAGCAAATACATGAGCGGGTCACGGCCACGCATTATCAGTACAGTCAGTTAGAGAGTGCTTTTTCCGAAACCCAAATGACGCAAGGGTTCCACCAGTTAATTTCGCAATTATCTGAAGCCAGTCACCAGCTTGGGAAATGTATTTTAATGCGTAAGAGTTATACCGTGCCAGCATCATTAAGCTGGACGGTAAAAGCCCTGCAGGATCAACTTGAACACCTCAATAATAAGCACCATTTTGATACTTCGTTGTTTACCCCTTTATCTTTTGTACTCAAAAACTTAACGGGTATTCATCAGCTTTTATTAGAAGCCAGTGAAATCAGCCATACAGGCAGCCGCCTATTGGACGACGCTAAATTATCAACAGAGCCCAAAATAGCAACATGGGATCGTATTACGCACCACATTAAAAGTCGTTCAGCCATATTTAGACACGCGATTCGCATGAGCCTGTGTTTTGTTACTGGCTATTTGCTCTTACAATATTTAGATCTAGAGAAAGGCTATTGGGTGTTACTCACTTGTTTGTTTGTTTGTCAGCCCAGTTTTAGCGAAACGCGTAAACGCCTGATCCAACGTGTTATTGGCACCTTTATCGGGGTCGCGATTGGTTTTCCACTGCTTTACCTATTACCCAGCGTGTATGGCCAATTTTTTGTTTTAGCCCTATCGGCTTTTTTCTTCTTTACCTATTTGAAAACGAATTACAGCATTGCGGTTATTTTCATCACTATATTTGTAATGATGGTGTTTAACTTATTATCAGGTACTGGTTTAGAGGTGGTTTGGCCGCGAATTCAGGAAACCGTATTAGGCAGTGTACTTGCCGTATTAACCGTGAGTTTTATTTTGCCACAATGGCAGTACAAGCGCATTCCAAGCCTGCTGTCATTGTCATTACACGCTAATTTGAATTACTTTGAACACGTAGTTGAGCAATATCATAATGGTAAACATGAGTCCCTGCCCTATCGTATCGCGCGCCGCGATGCGCATATTGCCGACATTAATTTGGCCAGCGCTTGGCAAAATATGCTGATAGACCCAGGTTCAAAGCGCAAACTGGTTAAAGAAAGCTATGCCCTTACTAATCGCAATAATGCTTTATTAGCTTATATCTCAGCGTTAGCAGCACACCGTGCGCCTTTTAGTGAACTAGAAACGCGGCCCGATCTCGCGCCAATTTTGACCTTAACTAGGCAAGCACTGAATAAAGCCATTCAAAGTATTGAAACACCCGATTGTGGTCACACTGAAATAGAGGCACAATTACCGCCATTAAAAATCACCGAACTGACTCCTGAACAACTGTCGATCGTGCAGCAGCTGCAATTAATTGCCAACACGGCAACGGATATTCAAGCACTTGCTTGCAATATCACTCAGGTAAAATAAGTCAGAACGGTTTATTGCAAGTAAAGAGAAAATTATGTACATCATTAATGGCGAAACCATAGCAACTGACAAACAAGGCTACTTACTTGATCTTAACTTGTGGTCAAAACCATTAGCCGAACAAATTGCCGAACAAGAAAGTATCAACATGACCGAAGCGCATTGGGAAGTGGTATTGTTTGTCCGTGAGTTTTACCTTGAGTTTAATACCTCACCCGCTGTTCGAGCATTGGTCAAAGCCATGGCAAACAAATTTGGCCCTGAAAAAGGCAACAGTCGCTATTTATTCAAGCTGTTTCCACAAGGTCCAGCCAAGCAAGCGACTAAAATTGCAGGCTTACCCAAACCAGCTAAATGTCTATAGCCCCTCGTTAAGTTCACTTTGGAGTCACCAATGAGACCTTATTTATCCATTGCTTTCTTGTTACTACTACTTGGCTTCTCAAATATTGGCTTTGCATCGAGTTTGAGCGAACAACTCGAGCATATCGCGCAAGCACAAGAAGCGCTTAAATCTGAACAATCTAAGCTGGCTCAGTCGCATCAAGAAGAACGCTTATACTTTGAAGATGTAGTACAACGTCAGAATCAGAAACTAAGAAAGGATCTTGCAAGCATCATCAATCAATATGGCAAAAGCCATCAAGATGAAGTTGCCCCCTATATTTTTGCGCAATTGGCTTTTTTAAACCAAGCGCTTGAGTTAACAAAAGCTGAGCTCACCGACTCACTAAAGCTAGGGGAACAAAGTCAAGGGGAAGACAAGGCTGAACTGACCCATGTATCACAAGAGTTGTTTAATGTGATCGATGGACATTATCTAGCACTATCGGATACTTTCGCTTGGGCCATTCAGCTTGACCTAGATGTGGCGAAAGAGCTACACACATTTAAAATAGAATTAGACGGACGAGCAAAATTATTAAGTAACATGCTCCGTTTTTTTACTAAACGACAAGCTGATTTGAAAGCACGATTAGACTCTGCCGTCGAAAGTGATAAAGCCCCCATCCAGCAATCATTACAAACCCTTACCGACAACAACTATTGGTTAGTCAATAACCTTGAAAATACTGTCAATATCATGGACCGATACCAGCTAGATACTTCTGAATACAAGCAGCTCATATTCAGTATTACTGGCGCAATAACGGTTGATGTACTGGACCTAAATGTAGTTTCAGGACTGGCTCAGCAATGGCTTGGTAGTTTGAAGTCTTGGGCATTAGAGCATACCCCTACCCTAGTCATGCGACTGTTGCTCTTTGGGCTTATTCTGGTTGTGACCAGAAGCATTGCCCGTTTAGTAAAGAAAGCAGTCAAACGCAGCGTGTCACATTCAACCATGAAATTTAGCGTACTCATGCAAGAATTTTTCATAAACTTATCCGCTAAAATTGTTTATGTGTTCGGCATCATGGTTGGTATTTCTCAGCTTGGTGTTGAGTTAGGCCCACTTTTAGCTGGCTTTGGCGTTGCAGGTATTGTAATTGGCCTTGCCTTGCAAGACACGCTGTCTAACTTTGCTTCCGGTATGATGATCTTAATTTACCGCCCATTTGACGTGGGCGACTACGTTGAAGTGGCGGGCGGTGTACGCGGCAACGTTAGTCATATGAGCTTAGTATCAACGACCATAAAAACTATCGATCACCAGCGTCTTATCATACCGAATAATAAGATTTGGGGAGATACCATCAATAATATTTCGGCTGAACACTTTCGTCGCGTGGATATGCTCTTTGGTATTGGCTACGGCGATGATATTCGTAAAGCAGAAGCGGTGTTAACCGAGATCTTAGAAGCCCATCCTGCTGTACTAAAAGATGATGCTCACCCATATATGGTTAAAGTGCACGCATTAGGTGAATCTTCCGTCGATTTTGCAGTTCGTCCTTGGGTTAAAAATGAAGACTACTGGAATGTTTACTGGGACGTTACTCGCTCCGTTAAGCTGCGTTTCGATGAAGAAAAAATAAGTATCCCCTTCCCGCAACGAGACGTTCATATCTATCAGCATAATGAAGCGTAAGCTTGCAAAGTTAATATAAAAATGCCGCTCAATTGAGCGGCATTTTTATTGCTTATTTATGTTTGTTAGCCAAACAATTTAACCGAGATGAGTCAGTCCACCCATGTAAGGCACTAGCACAGCTGGCACTTCGATACGGCCATCGGCCATCTGGTAATTTTCTAACACCGCAACCAAAGTGCGCCCAACCGCTAAACCAGAGCCATTTAAGGTATGGATAAGTTCAGGCTTTTTCGCGCCTTCTGGACGAAAACGTGCTTGTAAACGACGCGCTTGGAAATCACCCACGTTAGAGCAAGATGAAATTTCACGATAGGTGTTTTGCGCCGGTAACCATACTTCTAAATCAAACGTTTTAGTTGCGCCAAAGCCCATGTCACCAGTACATAGCGCCATTACGCGATACGGCAAGCCTAGCTTTTGCAATACGGCTTCCGCATGACCGGTTAACTCATCTAACGCTGCAAAGCTCTGCTCAGGATGCACTAATTGCACCATTTCAACTTTGTCGAACTGATGCTGACGAATTAAACCACGGGTATCGCGGCCGTAAGAGCCCGCTTCACTACGAAAACACGGTGTGTGCGCCGTCATCTTAATGGGTAAATCAGATTCAGCGTAAATCGTATCGCGCGACATGTTTGTGAGCGGCACTTCAGCTGTTGGGATCAAAGATAAACCTTGGCCTTCTTCTGTCGCTGGCTGGGTATGGAAAAGATCGCCACCAAACTTAGGCAACTGACCGGTGCCATATAAGCTGTCAGCATTGACTAAGTAAGGCACGTACATTTCAGTGTAACCGTGTTCGGTGGTATGCAGATCCAACATAAACTGGGCCAGTGCACGGTGCATACGGGCAATTTGTCCCTGCATCACAATGAAACGAGAGCCGGTGATTTTAACGGCTGCAGGAAAATCTAACCCACCCAAGGCTTCGCCTAAATCAACGTGATCTTTAACTTCAAAATCATAAGCCTTTGGCTCACCCCAACGGCGAACTTCAAGGTTTTTAGTCTCATCTTTACCGACAGGCACCGACTCATGAGGTAAATTAGGAATACTTAATGACAGCTCATTAAGTTCAGTCATCAATGCAGTTAGTTGCTCTTTAGCCGCATCAAGCTCTGCACCGAACTTATTCATTTCAGCGCGTAGAGGTGCAATGTCTTCACCCCGTTTGGCGGCAGCACCGATAGATTTGGATCGACTGTTACGCTCAGCTTGTAGATTCTCAGTGCGAACTTGTAGCTCTTTACGTTGATTTTCTAATGCATTGAGCTTTTCAACATCAAGTTCATAACCGCGTGAGGCCAATTTAGCCGCAACTTCGTTTAAATCACCACGCAAAAATTTAGGATCTAACATGCTTAACCTTTAACTTTTTATTATTAATTGGGTGCCGATCCACGCAGCGATAATACAAATCACCACATTGATAACGACATTTAATACGGCTTTGATTAGCTCACCTTGTTGGATGAGCAATAAACTGTCCATGGAAAACGTGGAAAACGTGGTTAACGCACCGAGTAGGCCAACGCCAATTAACTGTTTCCAAGGATTGGTATTGAGAATATTTTGCTCTAATAAAGCAAAGATAATCCCCATTAACAATGAGCCAATCACATTGACTATCAGTGTACCAAAAGGGAAGCCCTTTCCAAAAGTAGCAAGGGCCCAATTACTGATAAGAAAGCGCAAACACGCCCCTGTCGCGCCACCACACGCAACAAATGCCAGTGCTGTGTAATTAGTCATAGCGTTTGTTCTCACTTAATTGGTCTTGCTCGCGCAGCCAATTAAGCTTATCTGAAATTTGTTTTTCCAAGCCGCGCTCGGTTGGAAAGTAATATTGTTGATGAGCGAGTGAGTCCGGGAAGTAGTTTTCACCTGCGGCATAAGCATTAGGTTCATTATGAGCATAGCGATACTCTGCGCCATGCCCTAACTCAGCGAGTAGCTGGGTTGGCGCATTACGTAAATGTACTGGTACAGGCGCATCGCCATGTTCTTTGGCATCACGAAGGGCCGCTTTAAACGCGTTATAAACAGCATTACTTTTTGGTGCACAAGCCAGATAAACAATGGCCTGTGCAATCGCGCGCTCACCTTCAGCAGGGCCAACGCGACTAAAACAATCCCAGGCTGACACCGCGACTTGCATGGCACGTGGATCGGCATTTCCCACATCTTCTGATGCAATAGCTAAACAGCGCCGCGCAATATACAAAGGATCGCACCCTGCTGTTAACATCCGTGCATACCAATAAAGTGCAGCATCAGGCGCAGAGCCGCGAATGGACTTGTGCAAGGCAGAGATTAAATCAAAATAGATATCGCCTTGCTTATCAATGCTGGCCAATGGCCTACCCGCCACCGCTTTGAGTAAATCCTCAGTCAATCGTTTCTCGCCATTGACTAAGTCGGCCATATCAACCATCAATTCAATAAAATTAAGGACTTTACGGCCATCGCCACCCGCTAATTGAACCGTCTTTTCCGCCAAACCATCAGCTAGCGTGACCGACACATCGGTAAAACCTTGCTTAACAGCACGCTCTATCATGGCTAATAAGTCAGTTGTTTCGAGCTTTTTTAACACATAAACACGGGCTCGCGAGAGCAGTGCGTTATTGAGTTCAAACGAGGGATTTTCTGTGGTGGCACCAATAAAAGTAATGGTGCCATCTTCAATGTAAGGTAAAAAACCATCTTGCTGACTTTTATTAAAGCGATGCACCTCATCGACAAATAACAAGGTACGTTGGCCCTGTTGACCATTTTGCTGCGCGCGCTCAATAGCAGCGCGAATATCTTTTACCCCTGACGTAACCGCCGACAAACGCTCAACCTTTGCGTCACAATATTGAGCAGCTAACTCGGCCAAGGTCGTTTTCCCTGTACCCGGCGGTCCCCACAAGATCATAGAATGACAAAAGCCCGCTTCAAGGGCTTTTCTTAAGGGTTGCTCGGGGCCGATGATATGTTGCTGGCCAACATAATGCTCAAGGCTCGTTGGCCGCATCCGCGCCGCCAACGGCCTAAAGTCAGGCGCAAAATTAAGACTTAAGTTATCCATTAACGCTGGTCGTCAACCTCAACCCCTTCCGGGATGACAAATTCGAAGTCGCTGTCTTTAAATGTATTTTTCGAGTTAAATTCGGTTAGCACAAACTGACTGGTTTGGCCTTGGCGCTCTTTAATGCTAAAACCGATCAGTTGATCTTTTTGATTAAACTTCATGGTAAATTCAGCAATACTGGCTTGCTCATCCTTTGGCTTAATAACAAATTCTTGCTGTTTAGCCACAACCTCGTATTGCTGCCAGACAGCTTTATCGGTCGATGCCAATAATAGAAAAGGCGTCCCCGCAACGGCGTCGGCTTGATCGAGCAAAGTGACTTGCTCAACAAATGGGCTGTAAACCCACACCGTATTACCATTTGACAACACTAACTCTTCATCAGGCATCAATACTTGCCAACGAAATTTATCCGGATGGGCAACGTTAAGCTCTCCTGATGCTTCTTGGATCACTTTTCCATCTAAATCTAATACTTGCTGCGAAAAGTTAGCTGAGAACTGCGATACTTTATGTAGCTTCTGCTGTAGATCTTGCGCGGCATCGGCCCACACTGAGCTTGAAAACAACATCAATGAGGTGAAGCCTGATGTTAATAATAACGATAATTTGTTCATCTTAATTCCTTGGCGGAGGGGGAGCTAATACTTCACGATTGCCATTATGGCCCGGCGCACTCACAATGCCTTGTTGCTCCATTTGCTCAACAATACGTGCCGCGCGGTTGTAACCTATTTTAAATTTACGTTGTACGCCTGATACAGAGCCACGGCGTGTTTCTGTTACAAAGGCAACGGCTTCATCATAGAAAGCATCAACTTCTTCGTCAGACTCAGACATTTCACCCGGCAACATATTTTCGGCAGTGGTATCACCCGATAAAATATCATCAATATAATTTGGTTCACCACGTAACTTCCAATCTGCAACCACTTTATGTACTTCATGATCATCAACAAATGCGCCATGAACGCGCGTTGGAATTGAGGTGCCCGGAGGCAAATATATCATATCGCCCATTCCCAATAATGATTCCGCACCTTGTTGATCTAAAATAGTGCGCGAATCAATTTTACTGGACACTTGAAACGCCATTCTGGTTGGGATATTAGCCTTGATTAAGCCAGTAATGACATCTACCGATGGACGCTGGGTAGCGAGAATTAAATGGATCCCCGCGGCACGCGCTTTTTGCGCAATACGCGCGATTAGCTCTTCTACTTTCTTACCGACAATCATCATCATGTCAGCAAATTCATCAACCACTACAACAATACTCGGCAGTTTAGTTAGCTCAGGAGCTAACTCATCCATGCTGTCACCCGGCTTCCAAAGGGGATCAACCATAGGGTTACCCGAATCAATAGCAGCCTTCACCTTAGCGTTATAGCCTTTTAAGTTACGCACACCGACCGCTGACATCAACTTATAGCGGCGCTCCATCTCACCCACACACCAACGCAGTGCATTGGCAGCGTCTTTCATATCAGTTACCACTTCTGACAGCAGATGCGGAATGCCCTCATAAACTGACAATTCAAGCATCTTAGGATCGATCATAATCATCCGCACATCTTCCGGTGATGACTTGTACAATAAGCTGACTATCATACAGTTAACACCAACTGATTTACCTGAGCCGGTGGTACCCGCCACCAGCAAGTGCGGCATTTTCGCTAGGTCAACCACCACGGGTTTACCAGCAATATCACTGCCCAGCACCATGGTTAATGGAGAATTACTTTCAGTGAACAATGGGCAATCGAGCACTTCGCGCAAATAAACCGTTTCACGGTATTTGTTTGGCAGTTCTAAGCCAATATAGGTTTTACCCGGGATCACCTCAACCACGCGCACACTGATAGCCGATAGCGCACGTGCTAAATCTTTTGCCAGTCCGCTAATTTTACTGACTTTAATACCCGGTGCTAGGTCTAATTCAAAACGTGTAATCACAGGACCGGGGAAGACTTCCATCACCTTAGCTTGCACGTTAAAATCTAATAACTTGGCTTCAACCAAACGGGAAACTTGATCCAATTCTTCTTGGCTAATCGGATTTTCTGACTTATTGGGTCTGTCGAGCAGGTCAACCGATGGCAAAGGGGCTAACGGTGGCATCGCCTGTTTTTTCTGCAAGTCAGCGACTGCATCTGCCAAGGTTGGCTGCTTGCTGCTGTGTTTACTGACCATCTGCGCCACTTTAGGCGAATCGGTAGCGTCAGTAGGAGAATGCGAAAAAGAGGGGCCGAAATCATCCTCGTCGTCATCTAAGTCTGGCATCCACGGCATACTCAAATCATCGAGTTCGCTATTGATTGGCTCTGGTGCTGTTGTTGAGGCAACCTCTGTGACAGCAGGAGGCTCTTTCTTAGCCTGTGGTTTAGTCTGCTTAACTTGTTCATTCAATGAAGACTCAAACTCAGGCAAAATTTTATCTAGGCTAGGTAAAGGAGGATCATTACGCTCAGATTTATCATCTTTTTGCTTTGGTAACTCTTTCGCGAACAGCACATCTTCCGCTTCTTGTTTCGATTTATTGGCGCTGCGTTGCGCTTTAAACTCACGCCATGCAGTCGGCGCATTCAATAACAGCCGCCCTAACTTGATACAGTATTCACCCAGTTTATCAATAAACATTAATAGTGAAATCCCCGTAAAGAGGGTAAAACCTGTCGCGATAAAACTGAGTAAAATCAGTGTTGAGCCCAATAAACCAAAATAACTCACCATTGATTGAGACAGAATGTCTCCGATCACACCACCACTTGAGAAGTAATAAATATCATCAAAATTAAGCGCGGCCAGTGCCGTCACCCCAAGGACAATAAAAATAAACCCTATAATTCGTAAACCCAGCGCTAAATAATCTAAAGAAAGCAGCCCCTTAGGCTTCCAGAATAATAGCCACGCTATGGCCACTGTAACAAATGGCATCAAGTAAGCGGCAATACCAAAGGCAAACAACAAAATATCCGCTAACCAAGCCCCCGCTGCCCCACCTGAGTTATGGATAGAGCCTTCCCATGCCGTTTGCGTCCAACTGGGATCAGAAGGGTGGAAAGTGATTAATGACAGCATCATGAAAATAGCAAAGGCATGACAGATAATTAGACTGACTTCTAGAATGCGGGCAACACCAGATAAAGAAGACATGGGTTTTGCTTGGGTCAAGCTTAATTCCTTGTTCATTTTAAACGCCTGAAGAGAAAATAAAAAAGCGGCAATAAGCCGCTCTTTATTGTATCCATTTAACTGCTAAGGTAAAGCTTAGCGAGTCTTTATCACTAAAGAATTGGACTGTTTCACTTCTTCCATCACCACATAAGTGCGAGTATCGTTAACACCAGGTAACCGCAACAAGGTTTCACCTAGCAATTTGCGGTAAGCCGACATGTCACACACGCGGGTTTTTAGTAAGTAATCAAAATCGCCAGAGACAAGATGACATTCTTGAATTTCTTCTAATTCCTGAACTGCACTGTTGAATTGCTCAAATACATCCGGCGCGCCGCGATTAAGGGTGATTTCAACAAACACCAACAAGGATGCATCTAGGTATAATGGGTTTAGAATTGCTGTGTAGCCCTTAATGTAACCTTGGCGTTCAAGGCGGCGTACACGTTCTAAACAAGGTGTTGGGCTTAAGCCAACACGCTTTGAGAGCTCAACATTAGAAATTCGGCCATCTTTTTGTAATTCATTTAAGATATTACGGTCAATGCGATCCAAATCCTTAAGTGGTCTAGTATTTACTTCCATCATTATTATATTCCATTTAATTACATCCCAGTAAAATAATATCACGCTTTAAATTTAATTATAGGTGCATGGGCGGTTATTTTTCCGCCTATACTAGCGTGATAACCTTTTATATTTCTCAACCCAACCCCAACAATGAGTGAGGTGAATAATGATTATTGGCGTACCAAAAGAAATCAAAAATCACGAGTACCGCGTTGGCTTAGTCCCATCTAGTGTGCGAGAGTTAACTCGCTTAGGCCACATAGTCAATATTGAAACTAATGCCGGTGCAGGAATTGACCTCACCGATGCTGAGTTTAAAGCAGCTGGAGCAAACATAGTTGCCAGTGCTAGTGAACTATTCTCAAAATCTGAGATGATAGTCAAGGTAAAAGAGCCTCAAGCGTCAGAACGAGCATTACTTAAACCTGAACACGTTCTTTTTACCTATTTACATTTAGCGCCAGATCTGCTCCAAACTGAGGATCTTATCAAGAGTCGAGCCACATGTATAGCATATGAAACTGTTACTGATAAAAATGGCACACTACCTTTACTGTCACCGATGTCTGAAGTGGCTGGTAGAATGGCCATCCAAGCCGGTGCGATGGCTCTTGAAAAGTCTTGGGGTGGCAGAGGGTTACTGTTAGCAGGGGTGCCTGGTGTCGCACCCGCTAAAGTGCTGGTTATTGGCGGCGGTAAGGTGGGTCAAAATGCCATTAAGATTGCGATCGGCATGGGCGCGGATGTAACTGTTTTAGATAAGAATATTAATACTTTAGAACAACTGGATCGGCAATATGCTAATACCTTGACGACCCTTTACTCAAATGCAGAAAACTTAGAACAAGAAGTGATCCGTGCCGATCTAGTGATTGCTGCCGTACTGCTACCCGGCGCAGCCGCACCGAAACTCATCACAAAAGCATTACTGAAAAAAATGAAACCGGGTGCGGTAATTGTTGATGTTGCAATAGACCAAGGAGGCTGCTGCGAAACTTCTCATCCAACCACCCACGATGATCCTATTTATATCGTTGATAACATAGTGCATTATTGTGTTGCCAACATGCCAGGCGCAGTCGCTCGAACGGCCACTTTTGCTCTCAATCATGCCACCCTTCCCTATGTTATTAAACTGGCAGAGCTCGGCGCTGTGGAGGCCATGCGTCAAGATCCGGGCTTGCTGGCTGGACTAAATGTATTTAACGGCCAGATTACTAATGAGCAAGTCGCAATTAGCCAGCAAAAGCCCTGGATCTCAACCACTCAGGTGCTTAATTTATAAAAAAACTCAAAAGGAGCTTATATTTTCAGCTCCTTTTTTTATAAAATATAACAAATTGTTCTGTCGATACTTTTATCCGTTGACCATTTTTGCTAGTTAGCGGTGATTTATTCTGTAGATATATTTCGCCGCTTTACCCACTGTTATTATTTCCATACAATCACCTCAAGCATTACTAGAAGAGACTTGCAATGAGCGAACCAAAACACTGTAAATTATTAATTTTAGGCTCCGGCCCTGCTGGTTACACTGCCGCTGTTTACGCTGCACGTGCCAACTTAAATCCGGTATTGGTAACAGGCATGCAACAAGGTGGTCAATTAACTACCACCACAGAAGTTGAAAACTGGCCTGGCGATGCACATGGCCTAACGGGTCCAGCATTAATGGATCGAATGAAAGAACATGCAGAGCGTTTTGAAACAGAGATTTTATTTGACCATATTCACACCGTTGATGTGAAAAATAAGCCATTTACGCTAACTGGCGACAGCGGCGTATATACCTGTGATGCGCTGATCATCGCAACTGGCGCATCAGCTCGTTATTTAGGTTTACCGTCTGAAGAAGCATTTAAAGGCCGCGGCGTATCGGCATGTGCCACCTGTGACGGTTTCTTTTACCGCAATCAAAAAGTAGCTGTCATTGGCGGCGGTAATACCGCAGTTGAAGAAGCGTTATACCTATCTAACATTGCTTCTGAAGTACATTTAGTTCACCGCCGTGAAACATTCCGCTCGGAAAAGATTTTGCTTGACCGTCTACAAGATAAAGTAGCAAACGGCAACATCACCCTACACTTAAACCGCACCTTAGATGAAGTGTTGGGCGATGAGATGGGCGTAACGGGTATGCGCATTAAAGATACACAGTCAGATGCAACAGAGAACGTTGATGTAATGGGTGTTTTTGTCGCGATTGGCCACAGCCCGAATACGGAAATATTTAAAGGCCAACTTGAAATGAAAGATGGTTACTTAACTATCCAATCAGGTACTCAAGGTAACGCGACACAAACCAGTGTTGAAGGTGTGTTTGCAGCGGGTGATGTTGCAGATCACATTTATCGACAAGCAATTACTTCTGCTGGCAGTGGTTGTATGGCAGCATTAGACGCTGAGCGCTATCTTGATAATATAGTGAAATAAAAAATGAGATAGGGATGAAAAAAATACTGGTCATCGAAGATAGCAGTACGGTTAGAAATATCTTACTGCAAGTGATCCAAAAAACCTTAAACATCCCTACCGACTCTGCAAAGAGCATGGCTGAATGCAGAGCATTGATAAAAAATAATGGCAGCAAAGCGTACTTTGCTGCCATGGTTGACTTAAATCTCCCCGACGCCGCACCCGGCGAAGCCGTTGCTTACACACTGGCTCATCAACTTCCTTCTATTGTATTAACGGGTGATTATAACGAGACAATGCGTGAAAAATTGCTCAATATGGGTGTGGTTGATTACGTCATTAAAGACAGTACCTATTCTTTTAATTATGCCATTAGCTTATTGCAGCGTTTACACAAGAATCAGTTTATAAAACTGCTGGTAGTAGAAGATTCTAAGGTATCACGTAGCTATTTGGAGGGACTGTTAAAACAGCATTTATTCCAAGTTTACACCGCCAATGATGGTGTGGCAGCACTCTCAATGTTAGAACAAGAGCCCGACATAAAGATTCTTTTGACTGATTATAACATGCCAAATATGGACGGCTTTCAACTCGTTCAAGCCTTGCGTCAACGCTTCGATAAAAATCAATTGGCCATTATCGGGCTTTCATCTGCCAATGAACCTTCACTGTCGGCACGTTTCATTAAACATGGCGCCAATGATTTTCTGAGTAAACCGTTCATTCATGAAGAATTATACTGCCGAGTAAATCAAACCTTGGACCACATTGAACTGGTTGCTGAAATCCAAGCGACAGCCAATCGTGATTTTATGACAAAATTGTATAATCGCCGTTACCTCTTCATTCAAGGGGCTCAACTTCACGCCAGGGCAAAGCAGGGCCAATACAGTTTAGCTGTAACCTGCATGGATATTGACCACTTTAAAGAAGTGAATGATACCTATGGTCATGAGGTAGGTGATATCGCCCTAAAACACGTTGCCAATATGCTCACAATCTGCTTTCCAGAATCTGTTGTGGCTCGTCTCGGCGGCGAGGAGTTTTGTATCCTAATGACAGACACAGACAACGAACTCGCCAGTTCGCGACTCAACAAATTCAGAGAGAAACTGGCACAAAGCCCAATCGTGGCTAATGAGCAAGACGTTTGGATAACCGCTAGTTTTGGCGTGAGTAACTTCATTGGTGATTCATTAGACAGCCAACTTAATCGTGCCGACAAATTACTTTACGAAGCAAAAAACGATGGTCGCAATCGCGTTTACAACGATACCGACGCTGATTTTTAACACTTAAATGAGGGTCTAAGCCCCTATATTAATAGGCCAGGTCAACTCTAACGCCTTCATCGAAATACAAGATACGAACGGCGTCCCCTCGTTTAAACCTCATATTGGGATCTTTATCTTGAATAACATTAATTAATTCGCCCTGCTCGGTTTTTAACAACAGCTCAACCAACTGATACTCCAAGACAATCGGCGTTTGTGAACGGTAATCTGCTATCCCAGCCCCCAACACAGCCCCAGCGGTAGTAGCAACGATTTGCCCCGTTCCATCGCCAAATTGATAACCTAATAAGCCACCTATAAGTGCGCCAGATAATGTATGCCAACCATGACGAGTTGACTGGAGCACTTGTTGCTTCGTTATATTTCTTGCAGAATCAACTGAGGCAAATACCACTTGATTCACAGGCCGGGCAACATTACGCTGATATAAATCGGCACCGTAAGAACTAGCTACGATAAAATTCGAGGCCATCATAGCGACACAAATCAAAACGAGTCGCCTCAACAAACTGTATTTATGATGCGCCATAATTACCTTCTTAATATTACTGAATGGTCATGAGTCATTTTATAACGCAATTAACTCAGCAAGCGAGTTTATTTCCTGATCCAAGCCTAGCATTAACCGAACCTGATGGGCTACTGGCAGTTGGTGGTGATTTAAGCCCTACTCGTTTATTAGCCGCTTATCAAAAAGGAATTTTCCCTTGGTTCAGTGATAACCAACCCATAATGTGGTGGAGCCCCAGTGAACGAGCAACCATTATACCGGGTGAAGTACATATAAGCCGCTCTATGGCACGCCTCATTCGACAACACAAATTTGAAATTACCGTCAACATTGGCTTTACTGAAGTAATAAGGGCTTGCGCCGATGAACACAAAGATGATGGCACTTGGATCACCCCTGAAATGCAGCAGGCTTACATTCAACTACATCAACTGGGCCATGCCCACTCGATTGAAGTTTGGCAACAAACTCAACTTGTGGGCGGTATTTACGGCGTCAATATTGGCCGTTTATTTTGTGGTGAATCTATGTTTCATCGCGCATCTAACGCATCAAAACTGGCTTTTATCGCATTATGTCGGCATTTTGGACAACATGGTGGTCAGTTAATTGATGCACAAATTCCAAATCCGCATCTCTCTTCACTCGGAGTTCAGTCACAAACGCGAAATCGATTTCTCATGCAAGTACAACGGCTGGCAAAAGAGCCAATAGGAACAGAATGTTGGACAAAACAGACAATTCATCTGAAATTATCTTAAAAGTCGGCTTGACTCCTGAGCATACTTGTAGCTATTTGCCAGAAAAAAAAGAGCAGCTACTCGTAATGATGGATCCGGGTATGTTCAACCCTCACGACTATGAACGACTCCTTAGCCTAGGTTTCCGCCGCAGTGGCAAAGACATTTATCGTCCTCACTGCCGCCACTGTCAACAATGCCAATCAATTCGCTTACCTGTTAATAGTATTCAGCTAACAAAAAGCCAAAAACGAGTAGTCAAAAAGAACCAAGCTATCGTCGTGAAAATCAGCCATCAGAATAAGCCTGAATATTTCGAGCTCTATAAAAAGTACATTAATACTCGTCATCAAGACGGCAGCATGTATCCGGCCGATCTTATTCAATACGAGCAGTTTGTCCTAGCACCTTGGCTATCACCGCATTACTTGGAATTTTATGACCATGATACGCTAATTGCAGTAGCGGTAACCGATGTTGGCACGGCGAGTCTCAGTGCGATGTATACTTTTTTTCACCCTGACTTTGGGCATTTGTCTCTTGGCACCTTCGCCATTTTGCAACAATTAAGCTATGCAAAAAGCCTAGCATTACCTTGGCTATACCTAGGTTACCAAGTCGATGACTGTGAAAAAATGAATTATAAGACCCGATTTTCACCCTATGAACGCTTGATCCGCGGTGATTGGCATAAATTCACGAATTAAATTCAGCCATTTCTTTACCCTTTCATGCAAATCTGGCATTATTCGGCGGTCAAAAAATAGCTTAAATTGCAAACCGAGGACTCGATGGCGAAAGAAGACAATATTGAAATGCAGGGAACTGTGTTAGACACACTACCAAATACCATGTTCCGTGTAGAACTAGAAAATGGTCATGTTGTGACAGCACACATATCTGGTAAAATGCGTAAAAACTATATTCGCATTCTAACCGGGGATAAGGTGACTGTTGCTTTGACACCTTACGACCTATCTAAAGGACGTATCGTGTTCCGCGCAAGATAATCTTCGCCATAAAAAAACCAGCTTACGCTGGTTTTTTTTGGTGTCAATTATACCATTCAGGCCTAAGCAACAGGCTCACCCACTTCTGAATAGTTAAATCTAAGTTCATCATCTTTCAGAGACACACGCACATCGCCGCCGCTAACTAAACCACCAAAGAGTATTTCATTCGCTAACGGTTTTTTCAGATGCTCTTGGATCACTCGAGCCATTGGGCGGGCACCCATTGCCTTATCGTAACCCTTAGTAGCAAGCCACTCTCTTGCATCTTGATCCACCACCATAGATACACCTTTCTTATCCAGTTGAGCTTGCAACTCCACGATAAACTTATCAACAACTTGGTAAATCACGTCCATATCAAGGTGATTAAACCAAATAATATTGTCTAGCCGGTTTCTGAACTCAGGTGAGAAAGTACGATTAATCTCGTCTAATGCATCATAACTTTGATCTTGCGCTTTAAAGCCAATGCTATTGCGCACCGTCTCTTGCACACCGGCATTAGTGGTCATCACTAAAATCACATTACGAAAATCAGCCTTACGGCCATTATTATCAGTTAATGTGCCGTGATCCATTACTTGTAGCAATAAGTTAAACACATCTGAATGGGCTTTCTCTATTTCATCAAGCAACACCACACTGTGTGGGTGCTTGATAACAGCATCGGTTAGCATGCCACCTTGATCATAACCAACGTAGCCAGGAGGCGCACCAATTAAGCGAGAGACCGCGTGACGCTCCATATACTCTGACATATCAAAGCGAATAAGCTCAACGCCCATTACTTTCGCAATTTGTTGGGTCACCTCTGTTTTCCCAACCCCTGTTGGGCCTGCAAACAAAAATGAGCCCACCGGCTTCACTTCATTGCCTAAGCCAGAGCGGCTCAAACGGATCGCGTCAGTCAGCGCTTCAATGGCATTATCTTGACCAAACACCACCATTTTCAAATTGCGGGATAGATTTTTCAAAATATCTTTATCAGATGCAGAAACCGATTTTTTCGGAATTCGAGCCATTTTTGACACGATGGCTTCAATATCACCCACATTAATGGTTTTACGACGTTTGCTGATCGGCAATAAGCGTACACTTGCCCCCGCTTCATCAATAACATCGATAGCCTTATCAGGTAGGTGGCGTTCATTGATATACTTAGCACTTAACTCAGCCGCGGCACGTAAAGCTTTAGCGGTGTAACGCACGTCGTGGTGTTGCTCGTAGCGAGGTTTCAGTCCCATCAGTATACGAGTCGTGTCATCGACTGACGGCTCGACAATATCAACTTTTTGAAAACGACGAGCCAAAGCGCGATCTTTCTCAAATATTTGATTGTACTCTTGATAAGTGGTCGAGCCAATGCAGCGCAGCAAGCCATTACTTAGCAATGGTTTGATCAAGTTTGCGGCATCCATTTGCCCACCTGAAGCGGCCCCTGCGCCAATAATGGTATGAATTTCGTCAATAAACAAAATAGCGTTATCTTTTTTCTCAATTTGTTTAAGTAAATTTTTAAAACGCTTCTCAAAATCACCACGGTATTTTGTACCCGCTAACAGAGAGCCCATGTCGAGGGAGTAGATAGTGCTATCAGCAATCACATCGGGTACTTCACCGTGAACAATACGGTAAGCTAAGCCCTCGGCAATCGCTGTTTTGCCCACACCAGCCTCACCCACTAACAGTGGATTGTTTTTACGACGGCGGCACAGCACTTGAATACTGCGATTAAGCTCTTCATCACGTCCTATTAGCGGATCAATACGGCCTTCTAAAACCAGCTGATTTAGATTAGCCGCATAATTCTCAAGTTTGACACTGCCCTCTTCACCAGCTTCATCCATCATCGGTGAATCGGGACCGGAATTATGTTCATTGTCATCATTTTTACGAATACCATGAGACAGATAATTCACCACGTCTAAACGCGACATATCGGATTTTTTCAGGAAGTATACGGCCTGTGATTCTTGCTCACTAAAAATGGCCACTAGCACATTCGCACCTGACACTTCGGTATTTCCCGAAGACTGAACGTGAAACACCGCGCGCTGTAACACCCGCTGAAAGCCTAAGGTTGGCTGGGTTTCACGATCAATATCATCAACTGGAATAAGAGGCGTGGTTTGTTCAATAAATTCAGTGATTTCTTTACGCAATGCGTCAACATCAGCACTGCACGCCTTAAATGCATCACTGGCGGATGGATTGTCTAACAAGGCAAGTAATAAATGCTCAACCGTCATAAATTCATGACGATGTAATCGGGCCCTTTTAAATGCGTCGTTAAGTGTTTGCTCTAGCTCTTTATTTAACATATAACACTCCCAAAAATACTACGACGAAAAGACGAACGCTCAATTAATCCTTTTCCATGGTGCACAACAAAGGATGTTCATTGTCTCGTGCATAGGTGTTAACTTGAACAACTTTAGTTTCTGCAATCTCTGCAGTATATATGCCACATATACCTTTTCCATGGTGATGAACGCTCAACATAATCTGTGTGGCCTTATCTATGTCCGCGTTAAAAAAACGTTGTAACACTTCTATCACAAAATCCATCGGTGTGTAATCGTCATTATTTAATATTACCTTATACAACGACGGCGGTTGGATTTTGGTTTTAACTTCATCAAGTAACTGACTGTCGTGGTTAGGTTCGTGAATTTTGCTCATAGTAAAATACTAGTATCTCTGGTGGCCGAATGCTAAATAGTTTTTGTCACGATGGACATCACAAACAAATCGATTCATTTGCAATAACACCTTGACTATGTCTGAATTTTTACTAAATTGATATATTGATGATATTTATCATTGTACGTTGATATCTTAAAGCGTAACAGACATGATTTTTTAGGGTTAATTTCAATCAACAATAAGGATGCAGATGTATGGCAACCGGTACGGTTAAATGGTTTAACAATGCAAAAGGTTTTGGCTTTATTTGTGCTGAAGAAGGCGGTGAAGACATATTTGCACATTATTCAACCATACAAATGGAGGGCTATCGCACACTAAAAGCCGGCCAACAAGTGCAGTTTGAAACGCACGCAGGTCCAAAAGGCTCACACGCCACCGAAATTTGCCCCTTAGAGCAAAAATAAGGCTTCTTGACAAAAAAAGCAGGTTCTCCTGCTTTTTTTATTTTACGCACTTTGGTTCAAAAAAACACCTGCTTCATTGCAAACAGCTTGTTGCAGTAAAAAATCGCATTTTTTATCTCTTCTATCTCGCTCTTTCTTTGCTATCATTGCGCCATCCACTTCATGACACTGATTGATCCGCTATGGGAACATCGTCAATACGACAGAGCCAAAAACGCCCAACAAACAAATCGGCAACCAGTTTTAGCAAACGAAAAGCGGCAATACGCAAAAAACCTAAAGCATTTCACAAGGCGACATCAACGCCTACTAAAACGCGAATTATTTTATTCAACAAGCCATTTGACGTCCTCAGTCAATTCACTGATGACGCCAACCGAGCGACATTGAAAAACTTTATTGATATTCCAGAAGTGTATGCTGCCGGACGTTTAGATCGCGACAGCGAAGGGCTACTCGTACTGACCAATAATGGTAAGCTGCAGGCTAAAATAACATCACCAAAAGCCAACACCAGCAAAACATACTGGGTTCAAGTCGAAGGTGAGCCAAATGCTGAAAAACTTGAACAATTGCGCAGTGGCGTAGCGCTCAAAGACGGCATGACCTTGCCGGCAAAGGTTGAAGTGATGGCTTCGCCTAAGCTTTGGCCACGAAACCCGCCAATCAGAGAGCGTAAAAACATCCCGACTACTTGGCTATCAATTAGTATTAGTGAAGGTCGTAACCGTCAGGTTAGGCGCATGACGGCACATATCGGCCACCCAACATTACGTTTAGTCCGCTACCGTATAGGCAATTGGACCCTAGACGGTATTAATTCTGGACAATATAAAGAGGTTTCAGACCATGTTTAGCCCCCATGTTACCGTTGCTTGCATCATCAAATACAAGCAAAAATATCTAGTTGTTGAAGAGCAAGATAATGGCCGAACAGTATTAAATCAGCCCGCCGGACACTTAGAGTCTGATGAGTCATTGATTGCCGCGGTTACGCGTGAAGTTTGGGAAGAAACAGGGTTAACAATTACCCCACAAGGGTTAGTCGGTAGCTATTTATTTACTAGTCCAATCAACAATATCACTTACTTACGCTTTTGCTTTTATTATGAATTTGACCAAGCGCCGCCAGCCTGTAAACCTCAAGATCCTGACATCATAAACTGTCATTGGCTCACCCTAGCAGAGTTAGAAACGGAACAAACTAAACTGCGTAGTGCCTTAGTGTTAGAAGTGATTGAAGATTTTGTCGCGGGCCAAAAAGCCGACTTGTCGCTCGTGAAACATTATCCTTTAGCCACGGTTTAAGGCCAGCAACAAGTGACAAAATGGCGATGGTAACAACAAGAAATGCCGATTAAAGAAATAACTGTGGTCTAACTCACAAAGCTGTTTTAGGCCATTAAATTCTGCTAGAATCACGCCCGTTTTTCCCCAGAGAATAAATTAATATGACAGACAATAGTCAAACTAAAGTAATCGTTGGTATGTCCGGCGGTGTCGATTCTTCCGTATCTGCGTATTTATTGCTTCAACAAGGCTATCAAGTTGAAGGCTTGTTTATGAAAAACTGGGAAGAAGACGACAACGAAGAATACTGCGCGGCAGCCGAAGATTTAAAAGATGCTCAAGCCGTTTGTGACAAACTTGGCATTCCATTGCACACTATCAACTTTGCGGCCGAGTATTGGGATAATGTATTTGAGCATTTTCTTGAAGAATACAAAGCAGGTCGAACCCCTAATCCAGATATTCTTTGCAATAAAGAAATCAAATTCAAAGCGTTCCTTGAGTTTACCAGTGAAGAACTTGGCGCCGACTACATCGCCATGGGCCACTATGTACAAAACCGTTGTGTTGATGGCCAATGGCAAATGCTGCGAGGCCTAGACGACAACAAAGATCAAAGCTATTTTCTCTACACCTTAAGTGCAGAGCAAGTCGGCAAAACTTTATTCCCTGTTGGTAATATTGAAAAACCGCAAGTACGTAAAATTGCCGAAGAACGAGGTTTAGTCACTCATAACAAAAAAGACAGCACCGGCATTTGCTTTATTGGTGAGCGTAAATTTACCGATTTTTTACAACAATATTTACCCGCACAGCCCGGTAACATCGAAACCACTGAAGGCGACGTAATCGGCCAGCATCAAGGGCTGATGTATCACACCTTAGGTCAACGTAAAGGCTTGCATATTGGCGGGTTACAAGAGGGTAACGGTGAACCTTGGTATGTAGTTGAAAAAGATTTGGTACGTAATGTACTCGTCGTCGGCCAAGGTGCAAACCACCCGGCCCTGTTCTCTTATGGTTTTGACGCCACTCAAGTACATTGGGTTAATCGAACTCCCCTTGCTGCGCCTTTACGCTGCACCGTAAAAACACGTTATCGTCAACATGACGTGCCTTGCATCGTCACGCAAACAGGTCCTGATAGCTTGTCTGTTACTTTTGATGAGCCAGAGAAAGCTGTGACACCAGGACAATCAGCCGTATTTTATTTGGACGAAGTCTGCCTTGGCGGCGCCGTCATCGATCACCAATACCGTGAGAAACCGACTTCAAATGAGTAAAGAATTATACGATCGCACCATCGCCTTTGCTGGTATTTGGCAAGCAGCTTCTTTGGTAGAAGAAATCGCCCGTACTGGTAACTGCAACCAAGAGCAATTAAGCCACACCTTAAATGCGTTACTAGTGACTAACCCAGATTCAACATTAGGGGTATACGATGAACTGGCTAACCTAAAGCGGGGCTTTAACGTATTAGTTGAGCAGCTTGAAAACCAAACAGATCCTAAAAATATTGCCATCACCCGCTACGTGATCGGTTTGCTTGCACTAGAAAAAAAACTAGCTAAACGCAACGATGCCATGAATGTGCTGGCCGAACGGATCACTCAGGTGAAGCGCCAAACTGCCCACTTTGAGCTGGTTGACGAACAAATATTAGGTAACCTCGCCGATATCTACAGCGATGTGATCAGCCCGCTAGGGCCACGCATTCAAGTGCAAGGCAATCCTGACCAGTTAAAGCAAACTCGGGTGCAACAAACCATCCGCGCCTTATTGCTATCGGGAATTCGAGCCAGTGTACTGTGGCGACAAGTCGGTGGTAAACGTCGGCACATTATTTTTTCACGTAAAAAAATGATCGAGCAAGCCAAAATCAATTTGGCGCGAATTTAACAACCAATACAACTCAGTCAGCTGAGCTGGCTGTCATAATCAAGTCAGCTCAGCTGACATATGCAAACAGGAGTAAGCAATGGAACTTTCAGCACTAACGGCTGTGTCTCCGGTCGATGGCCGTTACGGCAGTAAAACTGCACTTTTACGTTCAATTTTTAGTGAATTTGGACTCATTAAATACCGAGTGCAGGTAGAAGTTCGCTGGTTACAAAAATTAGCCGCTACCACAGGGATTGCAGAGGTACCAGCATTTAGCGCTGATGCCAATGCTATTTTAGACGCCATTGTTGCTAACTTCTCAGAACAAGACGCTCAACGCGTTAAAACCATTGAAGCGACCACCAATCACGACGTCAAAGCGGTTGAGTACTTCTTAAAAGAAAAAGTAGCGCAAAATGCTGAACTTGATGCGGTTTCTGAGTTCATCCACTTTGCTTGTACTTCTGAAGACATTAACAACACTTCGCACGGCTTAATGCTGACAGAAGCGCGTAATGAAGTGGTATTGCCCTACTGTGATAAAATCGTTGCCGCTATCCGCGGCCTAGCGAAAACATACCGCGATACGCCCATGCTATCTCGTACTCACGGTCAGCCTGCTTCTCCCACTACGTTAGGTAAAGAGATGGCTAACGTAGTGGCTCGTTTAGAGCGCCAAGTAAAACAAATTAAAGCGGTTGAATTTTTAGGTAAAACTAACGGCGCGGTAGGTAACTATAACGCCCACCTAAGCGCTTACCCTGAAGTCAACTGGGAACAGTTTGCCGAAGAGTTTGTTACTGGCCTAGGGCTAACTTTCAACCCTTATACCACGCAGATTGAACCACACGATTACATCGCAGAATTCTTCGATGCCATTGCGCGCTTTAACACTATCCTACTTGATTTTGACCGCGACATTTGGGGTTACATCTGCCTAGGCCACTTCAAGCAAAAAACTATCGCGGGTGAAATTGGCTCATCAACCATGCCACACAAAGTTAACCCTATCGACTTTGAAAACTCGGAAGGTAACTTAGGCCTAGCCAATGCCATCTTTGATCACCTTGCGGCGAAACTTCCGGTTTCTCGCTGGCAACGTGACCTGACCGACTCAACGGTATTGCGTAACTTAGGTGTAGCGATTGGTTACTCTGTGATTGCGTACGAAGCAAGCTTGAAAGGCATCAGCAAGTTAGAAGCCAACGAGCAGAATATGGCTGACGACCTAAACGGCAACTGGGAAGTATTGGCTGAGCCAATTCAAACCGTTATGCGTCGTTACGGTATTGAAAAGCCATACGAGAAGCTAAAAGAGCTCACGCGTGGTAAACGTGTCAACGCACAAGGCATCGCTGAGTTTATTGATACACTAGAATTACCTGAGTCAGTAAAAGCTGAACTTAAGCTATTAACGCCTGCGAATTACATCGGTATCGCGGTGAAATTAACAGACGATCTTTAAGCGACTTAATCGCACTATTAATAAGCCGCAACTAGTCTTCTAGGCGCGGCTTTTTTGTCTCTACAATCTAAAGAGCTTACTCGTATGACCATGCAATTACAGCTGGATATTAATCACTTCTTATCTACCTATTGGCAACGCAAGCCGTTGTTTATCAAACAAGGCATTGCCAATTTTAGTGATCTGATCAGCCCCGAAGAAATGGCAGGACTGGCCATGGAAGAAGAAGTGCAATCTCGCATGGTAATGCGCAAAGATGGTAAGTGGCAGGCCCAGTGTGGTCCTTTTACCGATTTTAGTCCGCTGGAAAATAATGGCGCAACGTTACTCAATCAAGCCGTTAACCATTGGCATCCACCTTGTGGCGACTTGGTTGAACTGTTCCAATTTATTCCCAATTGGCGTTTTGATGATTTGATGATCAGCTACTCAACGCCAGAAGGTGGCGTAGGCCCCCATATCGACCAATACTGCGTTTTCATTATTCAAGGCCAAGGTAAGCGCCATTGGCGTGTTGGTGAAAAACAAGATCTAGAAGAGTTTACGTCCGACCAAGCCCTTAAGCATTGCGGCCCATTTCAAGCCTGTATCGACGTGGTGATGGAGCCTGGTGATATTCTCTATATTCCACCCGGCTGTCCTCATGAAGGCTACGCAATTGAAAGCTCACTTAATTACTCCGTGGGTTTTCGCGCCCCGGACCAAAAAGAGCTACTCAACGATTTTACCGACCACTTATTGCAGCAAGATCGCAGTTACACCCGTTACAGTGATCCAGAGCTAAGGGCAGAGCAAAATTACGGGGAAATAAACGCCCATGAAACTAATAAGCTCACGGCGCTATTAAGTGATTTAGTTAATCAACCCGATGTCATCTTGCCTTTTTTTGGCCAGCACTTTTCCAGCTCCAATCATGAATTGGACATATTACCGCTCGCGGAACAAGAGCAGTGGGATCAGGTTAGCTTAATTGAAGCTTTAGCAGCAGGTGAAAATGCAGAAAAAGTGGCGGGACTAAAGTTTATCTACCTGACACAGCTGCCGAACAGCGTATTTGTCAACGGGTTACAATATCAGGTCGATAGTAACGTTTGGTCTGATTATCAAAGCTTATGCCAAGCTGGTTGTAACCAAATAGCCATGTTAAAGATCTTACAAAGCAAATACTACCAACCTTTGCTCAGCTGGTTTAACTTAGGTTATTTTTTCATTGACGGTTAACCTCGCTAAAATTTACCGCCGAATACAAAAAGCACCAGAGTAAGATTAATCACTCTGGTGCGTAGCTACGTTAACTCCTTTTAAATCATTAACCTCCACTCTAGTTCAACCTTTATCGCTGAATCGAGATTATGTTGTCCCAAAAATTCCGTTAGCTAAATAATTTGGGTTACTTATCAACTAAGCGGCAATCTCAAGGTTACCCTGTATATTACTTATGATAGTTGGCCAAATTTCAACGAGATCAGCAAAAGCATTAATATCCGACAACACCTTATTGATCATACTTTGCTGACTTTGCTTAATAAACAAAGCGGTTTGAGTAAATTCATCACCCAACGGCTCGTAAGCTGCGATAATCAGATCTAATTTTTGTTTTAGCTCATAACTCAACGTGGGCTGCACGGCTTTAATGGCTTGTAACAGCACCTCATTTGCGGGAGCTGCTCCCCCATTAACATTTAATACCAACTGCCCTGATTGCTTTAGATACGCAAACAAAGCATGATTAAAGCTCATATAAAGTAAATAATTAACGAGCCTTAGTTGGTAAATAACCCGACCAGAGACAGTACGCCGCTCAGGTGTATAAAAATTGTCTATATGTCGATTATGTTGCACAAACGTCAGTTTTTCATACTTCATCAATTGCAAGTAAAAATAATCCGCACCGATGGTTTCACTGCAATTAGGCAAAGGTATCAAGCGGTAAATATCTGTAAAACAAATATTACACATGTCTATGTTAACGGCCTGCCCTTGCACCAATTCAACCTTATCTTTCTCAAAAGCGGTGGCCTTACTGCTAAAAGCATTCTGCACCAATAACTGTTTTTGTTGTTGGCTAAATTGCAGCGGACACATTAAACCTAAAACATCGTAAAAAGCTGATTCACTCCGTTCCAATAGTGGCTCAACATCAACCGAACGTTCGCCCACAAATGAGGCACCACTTATATATATTGGCTGCTCAGGCAGATGTTGTGCCGATAAAGATTGCTCTACTCGCCAGCTACTTTCTAATACATCCAGCTTAGCGAAGGCGATTTCATGCTCAATCGGAAAGACTTCTTCGCCCTCTTTTGTCTGATAACCACTGTCAGAGTCTCGTCGATGGACACTATCGCAACCGTAGCTTTCAGCAAAGATAAATAGCCGATTAGTTGCCGCACCATAAGACGCATCCCGCGGTAAAAGCTGCTGTACAATCTTTTCACCATTGCTCAAATGCCGGGTCACATTGTGGAGAATGGTAAATTGTTGCTCACGGTCTAAATGTATTAATTTCACCCCCGGCACAGTCAGCGTCTGTTGACGCAAAACCGCTTGCTTATTGATGACCAAAGCATCATCCGCCGCCGTATCTGCAATTAATAATATCACTTCAACACCACACCGATGCACAGCAAAATTGGCTTCCCTCACGATAGCCTCAATTGCTTCGGCACATGCCCTGTTTGTCGGCATAGCTAAACAAATCCGTCTTTTGTTGATCATGCTGACTCCGTTTCCTTTTTAACCATAAGCGTTTCAGGAGTGCGCCCATCTTTTGATTTTTCTTCAAGTAACGCGTTAACATCAACCAGTGATTCTCCTGTTTGCCAAGATGTTTTACCCAGTAGTTTTTCACCCAGAGGTGTAAGGCTAGCTTGCCCGTAACGTTCTTTCTCATGCTTGACGGGATCGCCCACTAAGGACTCATTCCAGGTGGGCGTATTGTTCGTTGCCCATGAATAAACGCGCTCATTAATCAAATCTTGGTGCTCCTCAATGGCTGGCATCATCGCCATATACTGAATCGCTCGCATTTCATTTTCAGTAAAGTTTGCTGCAATGCCATGCGCTAATAACCCATTAAAAATTAACAAATCTCCAGCCTCAAGTTGCGGCACAATAATTTTATGATGGGCACTTAACTCAGGAATAATAGGACTACGATCTTCCGGTTGCGTCTTTACCCATTCATCGTATTCCTTGAATAAACTCGGAATGCACTGAAAACCGCCTTGTTTAGGGCTTGAATCATTAATGGCCAGCACGCCTTGGATCCGTAATGGCATAGGATTTTCAGTGGTATTGATATCCCAATGTATGAACGGGTTAATTTTGCGATTGCGAATATTAGGTGGATTCATATTCACTCGGTCTAAACTCACCCACAACTCATCCGTATCCCACACATCAACAAATGCATCATACACGCGTTGATTCTGACGGTTATCCCAAAGTAATTGATGATGATATGCCTCCATTAATCCAATCGCATGAGTTTCACTTTGGCGTACGGTTTTAAAATCCGGTAATTGATACCATGTATCAGGATCCGTTTTACTGTACCCCAGAAAATCAAAACTAAAATCTAAGGTGGCTAAAGCAGCATCACGACTGATCGCTTGCTTAATGACCACGTAACCGTTTTCTTGCCAAAAGGCCCAATCCTCTTCCGACAACACCCGAAGCGGTAATTTTTTCTCCATGGTATGGAATTTTACTGGGCCATAATATGACTCGGCATCGGCACTGGTGTAAGGAATATGGCCTAAGGTACGGTATTGTTTACTCATTATTTGGTCCTTTTTGTACAGGTTTTATCTTAGTTAGAGAATGTTTGGACGTAGCCAACCACTGAAGGCAATATTGCTCAGTTATCGTTGTGCTACGTTGGGTTATACCGCTCTTAACGGCTGTATTACTTGACGACGGGACTAAGTTGGGGGCTTAGCTCTATATAGGAACCCTGTCATATCATGCAGCCTCAACAGTGGTGGTGGAAATATTTGTACCGCTTTCATCGCTAATAAGGTTGCGCATCCATAATCGGCTGCTAATACGGTAGACAGAGCCCATTATCTTGACGATTTCTTCGACAAAAATAGCGGCAAACACCCATAGCAAAGAGGCTTCAAAATAAAATGCCAGCATCAAAACAGTGGGAATACCAATGACCCATTGCGCAATCACATCTTGATAAAGACAAAATGTGTTATCACCACCCGAGCGCAGTACCCCTATAATCATAGTGATAGGCAAGCTACGGATAATGATACCTATGGCTAAGATAGGATACAGTTGATGAGCAACACTGATGGTTGCAGCACTAAGCCCTTCAAAACTACCTATAACTAAGTCTGCACTCGCGAGCATGATAGCAGCAGTTACCACCGCACAAGCCGCACTAAAAGTCACTGCTAACCAAGAGTGGCGATATGTGTTTTCGGTTTTTCCTGAGCCAAGCTCATTACCTAGCAACACAGCAGTCGCAGACGCATTACTGATTAATAATGAAATAGCAATAGACTCGATTGGACTCATCAGCGTAAAGATAGCCAGCGCTTCGGTACTCATTCGACCAAAAATAATACTATAAGTGAACAGACCTCCTGCGTACGCCATCATATTTAAGGCAATAGGCACAGATAATCTCATCAGTCTAGATACTTCGCCTTGAGGCAAATTTTTCAGCGCTGTCAATGAGAATGCTACCGCGTAGCGACGCCAATAGGTGTATGCAATCAAGCATAACAACTCGAAAAATGCACTTAGCAATGTTGCCCAAGCAGCGCCTTCAATCCCCATCGCTTCAACACCGAAATGACCAAATATTAAAACGTAGTTCAGACCTATATTCAGCAATAAGCCTAAGACACTAAAAGTAGTACTAATATTAGCCTTATGTATCGATCTCAAGCCTGCTGCAAAACTAGATACCACACCAATCACAATTAACTGGGCGGCCGTTATTTTTAAATATATGGCGCCCTGCTCAATGACTTCCGGTGCGGAGCTGGCTAAGCTGACCACCCATTCAGGAAAATAGTAAAACACGCCAAATAAGGGCATTGCCACTAGTAAAGAAGCCCATGTGGTGAGCGCCATGGTACGCGTAAAGCCGGAGTGATCTTGCTTCCCCCAGTATTGCGCCAATAGCACCCCACCACCAGAAGCGACGGCATATAGCACAAACGTAGCAATAAAAAATGCACGCGTTGCAACCCCGATGCCTGCTAGGCTGGCCTCACTGAGCTGCCCTAACATTAAAACATCGGCTAACCCTTTCGATGAAAACATGATGGACTGTAAGGTTAGCGGCAATGAGATCACCAATAATGCCTTAATAAAATGTCGATCTCCCGCCTTAAACATCACAGGTCTCCTTGAGTATTGATTGGTTAAAATTAAGTAGTGAAATTAGGTCATCCGCAAAAAAATCCAGTAGCCGTTGCATATCAAATGTACTGTAGTTTTTGCTAAAGGAGAGTGTGAGCACTAATTGTTGGTCACGATGCCAAACCCTAACAAATGCAGGAATATTTGCCGCTATAGGACCATCTGGTTGCCCTGTCGACTCTGGCGCGCGCACAAATTGGTCTTGCCGTTGCGAAGATTGACGAGGAATATAGTTAAGCTCTAATTGATGCTGCGTCTTTTGCTTGAAAGACGCACGCTCAGCATGTTGAGCAAGCAGTAAGCTAGGTAAACTTTCTTTGCCTTGAATAAGTTTAAAGGCGCGCTTCACTGTAGCGATCTGCTGTTCAATATGCTCAGCTTGACTAAAATCAAGCAACACGTTGACATACTGACTAACCCAACCAACGGTACGGGCTAAATCCACGCCCATTTCTTGATTAAATTGACGACCATGATGCGTTAAATTCAAGCTCAAGGCTTGGTGCTGACTCCATCGACAGTAAGCAGACGTTAAAGCACAACTTAACATTTCTATATTTGTCGCCGAGTTACGACTAGTCTGATTCGCTAAAGATTCAAACATCTTGCAGCTCTTATCTGGCAACGCGACTTCAATACTTTTAATGTCAGTTGTAGCTTGTTCCGGTACCGTTTTACGGTACGGATCAGGCTGCGATAAGTGCCAGTTTTGCTCAAGGTACTGCTGCATAAATAATAACGTGTCAGGACTGTGTAACATTTGCTGTTGTAACTTAGCTAAGGTATTAACCGATGTTGTTTGCGTACCTAAATGAGGGGGCAGCTGTGCTTTTATCTGCTCCAATACTGTCTTAAGGTCTTGCGCTAATACTTGCCAACCAAAATAATCAATGAGCAAATGATGTGCGAGCATAAATAAGCGGTTTTCAAACCCCGCAGGTGTTCGAATAAAACTCACTCTAAACAAACATTGTCCTAGCTCGAGACTGGGCTGCATTTGATTGCAATGTGACGTAATTGCTTCTGCTAACTCATCTTTTGACCATTGCTTTTGTTGCCAATCATGCTGCTGCCAATATTCAGCCATTTGTGCAACGTTGACATATCGCTTGCTCCAACCGTTTTCATGACGATACCAATTTGCACGTAATTCAGGATGATGACAGACCAGAAAATCAACCGCAGCGTGTATCTCTTCCGCACTGTAATGGTTTGGCATTACAAACAAATATGGCGCATTCCAGTAATTTAAATCCGCACGTTGAAAGAACCACCAATTATTGGACAGCAGTACCGCTTCTTCCTGCTCTAATGATTGCTTAGCGCTAAAGGGCTGCGCTGCCTTAGTTCCCCTCTCCTGCCCTATAGAAGGAATATGTTTAATGAAATCCAGTAAGTTAGGATGCTCCTGAAGAAAATCAAGTGAAACTGTAAGCTGATGCTTTTTCAGCTCGTGCAGTAAAATAATGGCCGACAAGGAGTCGCCTCCGACGCTGTAAAAATCGTCGGTTAGCGCTAACCCAGGATGCTCAAGCACCTGCTCCCAGCATTTTTTTATTAGTTGTCCTTGGCGGGTTAGCGGCACCTGTTCATCCACAACTTTATAAGGAGCTGGTAATTCGTTTTTATCAACTTTACCATTGGTATTGAGCGGCAAATGAGCGAGTTGAGTAAAGGTGGTTGGCAACATATAGTCAGGTAATTGTTGCGCTAACTGCATTTTTATTTCTGCGTCTGAGATAATTTTGTCATTACTAGGAACCCAATAAGCGTCCAACCTATTATCACCACGCTGCAAAGGCGTCGCCACAACAGCAACATGCGCAACCCCTTCAATCTGAGCCATCTGAGCTTCGATTTCGCCTAGCTCAATGCGATAACCACGGATCTTAACTTGGTAGTCGTTGCGCCCTTTAAATTTTATCCACCCCTGCTCAGTTGCAACGACTAGATCACCGGTGCGATAAAAACGTGCTGGACCACTTTGAGTTTGAAAATAAGCAAATTTTTCTTCGGTCAGTACCGGTTGATTCAAATAACCTTGTGCTAAGCAATCCCCCATGATCACCAATTCACCCTTGGCTCCCAGCGGTACTGGTCGGTTATGCTTATCAACCACCAACATGCTACATCCTGTTAATGAACCGCCAATTGGCGCAACTTTATCAACATCTAATAAACGTTTATTAAGCTGTAGCGCACTGACCCAAACTGTCGCTTCTGTTGGCCCATACATATTCCATAACTGGGCACCTCGATTTAGTAACCAGCAACCTAATTGGCTGTCCAAGGCTTCGCCACCAGACAACATGATTAAGTCAGACTTTCCTTGCCAATCATGTAGCTGCATCATTTTCCAGGTGGAGGGAGTCGCTTGCATTAAGCTGACATTTTGCTGAGAGATCAGCGCAACAAGTTGTTCCGGGTGACTGGCGCAAGCGGTATTGGCTAACACAACACTCCCGCCAGAAATAAGGGGCAAAAACAACTCTAATACCGCAATATCGAAACTAATGGTTGTCAGTGCCAACACTCGATTGAGAGCCGAGCCTGAAAATATTTGCCGACATGCCAACAGAAAATTAGACATGGCTCGATGACTAATACTGACCCCTTTTGGCTGGCCAGTCGTCCCCGATGTAAAAATGGTGTAAGCCAATTCATGATAACTAGGTTCAAAACTCGTAACAAATTCAGGCGCCACTGCTAATTTTAACGTTTTATTGGCACCTGATAGTCCGCTTGTATCGAAGGCATCATCGATGATTAAAAGTGATGCTTGTGAGACTTTGAGAATATTATTGACTCGGTCTTGGGGTAAATTATCTGCTAGCGGTATGTATTGCACCCCAGCCTTCCAACAAGCCAGTAAGGATGCAACTAACAGCGGCGTTCTTGCTAACATTACTGCGACGCTCAGCTCTCCGACATCCAGACGTGCTTGTATTTTTATTGCTAAAGCATTAGACCACTGATCAAGCTCTTGATAACTGAGCTGCTGTTGGTCGAAGCACAATGCCACCTGCTCAGGTGCTAAAGCAACTTGTTCACTAAATAAGTCTAGTGCTTTAGGTAACAACGCAAATGAAGAGCGTGCTTTTATCGCGCCCTCTATTGCATCGTCCGCAACCAGAGACAACTGAGAGAGCGGTCTTTGCTCTATCAGCATTTGGTGTAATACATTTTGATACTCGCGCATCAATTTGTTAACAAACCGCTCGGATAAACCACCACGACTAGCAATAGTTAAATGAATATCGCCTTGCGCGCTATAAATAAAATCAAAAGTAAAATCAGTCGGATAAATGGATTGACTCGGTATACTAGCATCAGAGAAGTGAAAACAAACATCAAACATCTCCCCCTGAATTTGGTCACACAAGTATTGATAGCCAGGAAAAGCAACGTCACTATGCTGCTGCAGAGCGACCTCTAATCTGGCTATTTCAGAGGCCCTGTCATTCTCTTGCAACTCAAAGCTAAAAGGCAACAACTGCTTATTTTGATCCATTTCAGAGGGGCTGGTTAGATATAAGGTAGTAGGATGAGTGCAGCCTTGATAAGTAGCGACCACCTTTAAATGTGCTAGTAAGCAAAGGGTTCGAATTTGCTCAGCTGGCCAGTCCGGAGCTTTTAATAATAAGCGAGACTTATGTAATGCTCCTTGACCGCTTTGTCTATCAAATGAAGTGGAAAAAGTTTGCTGTTTTAGCCAACGTTGCCAGTAATCTTTAACTGCTACTTTACATTGCGCTAATGCTTCTTGCTTGATCCTTGCTTTCAATGTTCGAGCAGTAAGAATGGCATTAGAAGAAATATAGGATTGGGCGATATCAGCCAAGATCTGTTGTGCATCAAGGGCTGTCATCAATACCGGTGAATAGCTCAATACGAGTTGCCAATGCCGAGTTGAAATTGGATAAGCGTATACTTCCCATAACTGAGAATGATGATGATCAAAGTGGTTAGCAGGGTAAACCTGCCACTTCGGTGTTTCCGACACACAAACTAACTTAGTCCGCAATATCTCTTGGCTATAAACAACGTGCTTCACTGCATTATTTAGCCTGTCTTGGCTAAACACACCATCAAACTGACGCACAGCTTCGGCCATTTTCACATCGGGATCAGCTTTATAGAGCAAGCGTTGTAGATCACTAAAAGG
Organism: Motilimonas sp. 1_MG-2023; assembly: GCF_030547455.1. Classification (NCBI taxonomy): domain Bacteria; kingdom Pseudomonadati; phylum Pseudomonadota; class Gammaproteobacteria; order Alteromonadales; genus Motilimonas; species Motilimonas sp. 1_MG-2023. Next base: position 57,319 of record NZ_JAUOPX010000013.1, read on the forward strand.
GTAAACCGACTCTACCCAAGGGTCATTAGATAACATAATAAAGATACTCATATTGAACACATGAGCTTTATAACCAAGCTTCAATCAATGTGTAAATATCTTTTATTAACAAATACATATAATGAGCACAAACTCAAAAAAAACATATTACAGTCAAATATAGCAAGGGCATTCCACCCTTTGATAGGTACAACCTTGACTCCTGCATAAGCAAAAAAGAGAATACCACTATAAAAATTTACTTTAGCAAAACCATCTTCCTGTTAATATCATTATTGCAGCAATATTAACTATTTATTTCTTATCCAATAACTGTATTGACATTAACAAGATGACTCATTGTTAACGTTTAATGATCTGAAAACCGCGCCAATAACTAACCTAAAATGAAGCAATATGACGCAGCCTGAGGCTTTCTGCTTTAGCGGTGAGTGATGAAATAATGCAGGGCTGGAATCGCAATATAAATGCAGAGGGCTAAAGGAAATTTAGGAATCAGAAATATTAACGGTGCCAAGATTTGGCTGGTGCTATCAAAGTTTGCTTCAGCCCCTTAAATCAACAGGGATTAGACGACTTTTAACGAAAAAAGGTAAGTAACCTCAGTTTTGCTTAAGCCAATTACAAGCGGATACAATATATTTTACTGCAAAATTTCGTTTTCAAGGATGAAAATGCAAAGCGTATAGGAATATTTTTACCGCGTTTTTGTAGGAAAAACATGTTGTTTACTTATCCAGAACTCGGGTTAAGTCATTAGGAAGAAAAAGCCGCCAGCATGCGGCAATTAAGTAATTGAAAGTAATAATAAATAGCTTTAGGTATTTAGTGCAAAAATGATAGCGATTGGTTTGTTACTGAGCAAAACACCAGTTGCTGAATCACAAAAAGGCTGCAGCTATGCAGCTAATTGTCTTCTATACTGAGTTGTTTTTCTTCTGCCTCAAGCTGAGCAGCATAAATCTCGTCTAAAATCGACTCTACATTAGCCGCATGCTCAGGTGCGACAAACTCACCAGTTAACTCCGTATCGGGTGATAAATCGCCCACTTCATACAACGCCCACATTTCTTTAGCGTATTGAGTAGTCAACAGCTCAGGAGCATACTGGCCGTAATAAGCGCGCATATTATTAACATCACGCTCAAACATCCATTTCGCATTGTTATTAGCAGCAGCATTCACGGCTTGGGGTAAATCAATGATCACCGGGCCGTAGTCATCCACCAACACGTTAAACTCCGACAAGTCGCCGTGCACTATGCCAATACACAGCATTCGTTGAATATAGTTAATCATCACTTGGTGGTCTTCAATTGCCTGCTCAGCTGACATACTGACATCATTAAGCCTTGAAGCCACAGTGCCATCTTCTTCTGTCACTAGCTCCATAATAAGCACACCATCAAAACAACCGTAAGGCTGCGGTACACGCACGCCTGCCCGCTCTAACGCGTATAAGGCATCGACTTCGGCATTTTGCCAAATTTTTTCTTGTTCATTACGACCAAAATTCGAACCTTTTTCCATCGCGCGAGCTCGACGACTATTGCGAACTTTGCGCCCTTCTCGGTATTGTACCGCTTGTTTAAAGCTCCGCTTCGCTGCCTCTTTGTAAACCTTAGCGCAGCGAATTTCATCACCGCAACGAACGACGTAAACGGCCGCTTCTTTGCCACTCATCAATTGGCTTATCACCTCGTCAACAATGCCGTCTTCTACTAAAGACAAAATTTGCGCAGGTACCTTCATATAACGTTTTGACCCTCGGTTGTGATCCCTGATAATTCTAATAAAAGAGATAAAAATGCGTCACTTGAGCCCAATAATGCCGACTCTTCCATAGTGTGATAGCCCATTGTTGGGACTTGTAAAGTAGTGCCTTGAACGAAACCATTTGATGCCGCCGTGATCCGACCTAATTCAGTGCTGCCTAATGACGCAGGCTCCCTTCCCTCGGCCAAAGCAATTTTGTTTTGCGCTTCAATATAGGCATCTTTATAAGCATAGGTTATGCCGTTATTGAGACACATTTGCTCTAATTGATTCGTTAACGCTTCATTAAAGCTTGCATTAGCATCGCGGCGACGCAATACCACTTGCTGCGCTTCTAAACTTGCACGATCAGGAAACGGGCTGGTATCCACTACGATTAGCTTATCCGTCGCCCCATTAAAGCGGCGAAACCATTCTAATAAATAGCGCCAACTGCTGCCCGATTCTTCTTCCGCGGTAAAAAAGGCTGTGCCTTGGAAACCTAAACCAAATAAATGCACTAATGCCGCTGCTGTCATCACATTATCTAGTTGCCCCGTGAGTAAGCCATCTTGCATTTTTAAGCTATCGGTAAACGCCACTGGCGTGCCTGCCACTAAATGCTCTAACCCTTCCACTTCAAAAATAAGGTTATTGCGAAATTCACAAATGTAAGCATTTTTGATCATGCCTGCACCACGATATGAACCAGACCAAGGCTCATAAGCGGTTAACGGTACGTTACGAAATCGATCCACTATCTTGGTCATTAACTTTTCAGAGACTGAATTACCGAGCAAGTCAGAACGGTGACCAGTGACGAATGCCGCGTATTGAAACTCATTTGGACCCGTGCAAATTAAGCCATGACGGTCAATATGCGCCGAAAACATGGCGCTATCTGGCTGGTTACCTTGGGCGACCAGCAGGCCTTCATACCAAGTCACTTTGGCGCCACGCTCTTCCAACTCACGCTGAAGCACTCGGAAAAATGAATGTTCAGCACCAACAACACTTGGTTGGCGGATCAAAACGCGCAATAAATCGATAAAATTTTGGTGTTTATTCAATGTTAGCTTCCAAGCTTGGCTCTCATCATTTGGGCACAATAAATCCATTTTATCTTTCATGCCATGCATATTTAGTAAATCAGGTGAATAATTTAGCGCAGACTAACAAATAATCATTCATTAACTAGAACGTTACAAGTCATGTCCTTAGTTGAAAAAACCAAATAAGTAGGATTATTCAGATAGCGAGATTCAAATGAGATATACAGTTGGTTGAAAATTAAATTATAGACTTAACAACTACCCACCAAATAAAAACAAGAATATAAAACCAAAAACATAGAATAATAATTGGTTTAAATTCACTCTTCCACATGCATATAAATGTTGTTAAATTGAAAAAAACTCAAAAATACCGCTTTCTTATACACATATATTAGATTTTTATGTCGCAAATATGTGATCAAACAGCTTTACATATTATTCAGTAAGCTCTAATTTAGCCCACCATAATGCTAAATTAATTCACTATAGTTATAGCCTATATTAAAAACAAAGGACTTAGGATTGAGTCAGAGTAAGCATATGTCACTACTTGAAGTGCAGCACCTTCAAATCGAATATCCCTCACGTCATGGCGTGATGGTAGCGGTCAAAGACCTTTCTTTATCCGTTGAAGCAGGAGAAATTGTTGGCATTGTTGGCGAGTCTGGTGCGGGCAAGTCAACCATCGGCAACGCGGTGATCGATCTGCTTAGCCCACCAGGTGTCATTGCCAACGGCGATGTTTTTCTCAATGGTGAAAAAATTTCCGGTCTCACTCGCGAGCAAATGCGCGCGGTACGAGGCTCAAAAATCGGTTTTATTTTTCAAGATCCGATGACCTCGCTGAATACCTTGTTCACTATTGAACAACAAATGATCGAAACAGTGTTAGCCAATGAAAAAGTAACCCGTGAAGAAGCTTATCAGCGTTCGATTGACATGCTTAATGCCGTTGGCATTCCCAAGCCTGAACTGCGCATTAAGCAATATCCGCATCAATTTTCCGGCGGTATGCGCCAACGTGTGGTGATCGCCATTGCCTTAATTTGTAATCCACAATTAATCATTGCCGATGAGCCAACCACGGCGCTGGATGTTTCGATTCAAGATCAAATCCTGCAATTGATTAAAACCCTGTGTAAAGAGCGTCAAGTCGGCTGCATGCTAGTCACACATGATATGGGCGTAGTATCGAGTGTGACAGATAAAGTGGCCGTGATGTATCGCGGTGAGCTAGTCGAAATGGGCACCACTAGCCAAGTATTAGGCGCGCCTGAGCATGAATACACTAAAAGCCTAATTTCTGCAGTGCCGCGCAGTGATATCAAATTGGTTCGCTTTCCATTGGTTAATTACATCGAAGAAGCAGAAGAATTGCACCAGCTCGATATAGCGAATCATTGGTTGGGGCAATCTCAAGACCAAAAAGAATATCAGGGCCCTCTGCTCAAAGTGGAAAACGTCAACTTACGCTTTACCACCAAAGACTCCATTTTTGCCAGTCGCCGTGAATATGTGCAAGCCTCCAACAATGTGTCATTTGAAATTTTTGAGGGAGAAACGTTCGGCTTAGTGGGTGAAAGTGGCAGTGGTAAATCGACTATCGCGCGCGCCATCGCCGGTTTATATGCGCCGCAAAGTGGCAAAATAACTTTTGAAGGCGTTGATCTTACCGCACTAAAAAATGAGCAAGCGCGCCGACCAATTCGCCGTCAAATGCAAATGGTGTTTCAAAACCCATACACCTCCATGAACCCAAGAATGAAGGTAGCTGACATTATTGCTGAGCCGATTCGCTTTCACAAACTGGCCGAAAATAATCAACAAGTCGAGCAAATCGTGGCCGACCTACTCGATCATGTTGGATTGGGCCGTAAAGCAGGCATTAAATACCCACATGAATTTTCCGGTGGTCAGCGCCAGCGTATTTCCATCGCCAGAGCCCTAGCCACAAGACCACGATTCTTAATTTGTGATGAGCCCACGTCAGCGTTAGATGTGTCAGTGCAAGCGCAAATATTAAATTTATTGAAAGACTTACAAGATGAATTAAACCTCACTATGCTGTTTATTAGTCACGATTTACCGGTGATCAGACAAATGTGCGATCGCGTGGGTGTGATGCGACACGGCTGCTTAGTTGAGGTGGGTGACAGCGAACAAATTTTTACTTCACCACAAGATGAATACAGTAAAAACTTAATTTCGCTAATGCCATCGTTTGAGAACTTGAGTAAAGCACACTTACAAATTGCATCATCTTAACTAGACCATTAAGTAGCACAACCAAGTCGCAACATAGCGATAGAACAACAATAAACCTAAATTTAAATGCAAAACAACAACATTGGAGCGTATAAATGAAATACGGATTGACAAAAATTGCAGGAGCCCTGCTTGCGGCCGGTTTCGCTTTAAATGCACAAGCTGCAGACATCACCATTGCTTACGCATCAGACCCTATCTCAATGGATATTCATGAACAACTATCTGGGGGCATGATGCAATTCTCGCACATGAGTTTTGACCCTCTGGTACGCTGGACTCAAGATCTGCAATTTGAATCTCGCTTAGCCGAAAAATGGGAGCGTATTGACCCATTAACCATGCGCTTCCATCTGCGCAAAGGCGTTAAATTTCACTCTGGTAACGACTTCACCGCCAAAGATATTGCGTGGACCTTAGACCGCCTTAAAAGCAGTACCGACTACAAAGGCCTATTTGAAGTATTTGGTTCAGCGAAAATTGTCGATGACTACACCATCGACTTAGTCACCACTAAGCCCTACCCGCTACTGCTTCCGATGGCGACTTATATTTTTGCCATGGATTCAAAATTTTATACCGGCGTTGACGAAAACAATAAAGACAAAGCCGCGGTAATAAAATTTGGTAACACTTTCGCCTCTGGCCATTTATCTGGCACCGGACCATTTGTGGTAAAAAGCCGAGAGCAAGGCATCAAGTGGGAGTTTGAGCGCTTTGACGGCTATTGGGATAAGCAATCACCAGGCAACGTAGACAAGCTAACATTAGTGGCGATTAAAGAAGATGCGACTCGCGTAGCAGCCCTGCTATCGGGTGATGTCGACATGATTTCACCAGTGGCGCCAAACGATCACCAGCGCGTCAAAGACGCTAAAAACCTTGAGCTGGTTACCCTACCAGGTACCCGTATCATCACGTTTCAGATGAACCAAAAAAGTAACCCTGCGTTGCAAGATGTGCGAGTACGCCAGGCTATCGTCCATGCCATTAACAATAAAGGCATCGCGAAAAAAATCATGAAAGACTTTGCGACTGTCGCATCACAGCAAAGTCCTGCCGGCTACTTAGGGCATGTACCTGAGCTTGAAGTGCGCTACGACTTAAAACGCGCTAAAGCACTAATGAAAGAAGCAGGCTATGAGAAAGGCTTTAAACTCTCAATGATCGCGCCAAGTGATCGTTACATCAACGATGCCAAAATTGCTCAAGCGGCGGCGTCTATGCTAGCAAAAATCGGTATTAAGGTTGACTTGAAGACAATGCCAAAAGCGCAATATTGGCCAGAGTTTGATAAATGTGCCGCTGACATGCTAATGATAGGCTGGCACGCAGATACCGAAGACAGCGCTAACTTCACCGAGTTTTTAACCATGACCCGCGATGAAAAAACCGGCATGGGTCAATACAACTGTGGTTACTACTCAAACCCAGCTGTTGACAAACTGGTGAACGATGCCAACGTAGAAACCGACACAGAAAAACGTGCTGCCATGCTTAAGCAAGTTGAAACCACCTTGTATAACGACGCTGCGTTTGTACCCTTACATTGGCAAAACCTATCATGGGGCGCGAACAAAAAGCTCGATATGAAGCCGGTAATTAACGTGATGGAGTTTCCTTACTTAGGTGACCTTGTGGTCGCAGAATAAGCCAGCTGTGCGCTGAGTAAATTTTTCACTCGTGCCGACATTAAAACTCAAGAGGGGGCGCTGCCTCCTCTTTTCTCTTTTCCTTCTTTAGAGCTGTTAGGAAGTAATATGTTTACCTTTTTACTGAAAAGGTTAGTGCAAGCGACCATAGTGATGCTCGTCATCAGTCTAGTGGCCTTTGCTGTCAAAGATAACCTAGGCGATCCATTACGAGAGCTGACCGGGCAATCGGTTTCAGAAGCCGAGCGCCAAGCAATGCGCACCGAAATGGGCTTGAACGACCCGTTTGCGGTGCAATACAAACGTTTTTTGATTAACGCGGTACAAGGCGATTTTGGTACCTCTTATACCTTTAACCGCCCAGCCCTAGAGGTCATATTAGACCGGTTAGTGGCCACGTTGGAGCTGGTGTTTGCCGCTACCTTAATTATTATCTGCCTCTCCATTCCCCTTGGCATATATTGCGCGATTAATCCAAAAAACTGGTTTAGTAAGTTAATTATGGCCGTTTCGAGTATCGGTATTTCCATCCCAGTGTTTTTGACCGCAATTTTACTGATGTATGTATTTTCTATTGAGCTCGGCTGGTTACCCGCTTATGGTCGCGGAGAAACGGCTAATTGGCTCGGTTGGGAGTCTGGCTTTTTTACCTTAGACGGTTTATCCCATCTTATTTTACCGGCCTTTGCTTTGGCTTCTATTATGCTGCCATTGTTTATTCGCTTAGTGCGCAGTGAAATGATTGAGCAATTAAGCTCAGAATACGTCAAATTTGCCTACGCTAAAGGCTTGCCGCAGCGCCGTGTTTGGTATGTGCATGCGCTAAAAAATACCCTATTACCCCTACTCACCGTGGGCGGCGTACAAATTGGTACTATGGTGGCCTATACCATCTTAACGGAAAAAGTATTCCAATGGCCGGGCACAGGGTTCTTGTTTTTAGACTCAATTCAACGCACCGATACCCCAGTGATCACCGCTTACGTGATTGTGGTCGGGCTTATTTTTGTTATCACCAATACCATTGTTGATTTGCTTTACGGCTTGATCAACCCAACGGTTAACTTAACGGCTAAGGGATAAATTATGACAACTGCTGTCACCGCTAGCCTAAGCCGCTGGCAAAAAATCAAACAATCTGATTTTGTGTATTACTTTTTACGCGACAAAGTCGCGATGCTCAGTTTCGCCGTATTTTTAACCTGTGTGATTGTGGCACTGACTTCTCCTTGGATCGCCCCTCATGATCCCTATGCTCTTGAAAGCATCGATATCATGGACTCAGAGCTACCGCCGGTGTTATTTAGCGATGAAGGTGATGAGCGATTCTTCCTCGGCACAGATAACCAAGGCCGCGATATTCTCAGCACCATTATGTATGGGATGCGCGTTTCTCTTACCATAGGTATTTTAGCAGTTGGTTTACAACTCTTCTTAGGTATTGTTATAGGCCTGTCTGCTGGTTACTTTGGCGGCAAGATTGATAGCCTATTGATGCGCATTGCGGATGTGCAACTGTCCTTTTCCACCATGATGGTCGCGATTATCGTATCGGCGATATTTCAAGGTGCCATGGGCTCGGAAATGTACAGCCAATATGCCATTTTAATGTTGGTATTAATTATCGGCATTGCCGAATGGCCGCAATATGCCCGAACTATTCGCGCCTCGGTACTCGCAGAAAAGAAAAAAGAATATGTCGAAGCGTCTTTGATCATGGGACTTAAAGCACCGCGAATCATGTTTCGCCATATTTTGCCAAACTGTTTATCGCCCATTTTGGTTATTTCAACGGTACAAATTGCTAACGCTATTATGAGTGAAGCGGCATTATCGTTTCTCGGTTTAGGCATGCCAGTGACACAGCCGTCTTTAGGCTCGTTGATCAGCATCGGCTTTGAGTATATTTTCTCAGGCTCATGGTGGATAACAGTATTCCCGGGTATCGTCTTAGTTAGCTTGATCTTAGTCATCAATTTACTTGGTGATTGGCTAAGAGACTTCTTCAACCCTAAAGTTTATAAAGACTAAGGTGAAGCGAGCAGCCAGCTAATGGCTGCTCTTATTTATCTAAAAACACCTACCCTGTTAGTTTTTTTGCCTGCCAAATCAAACTTTCGCCAGATATTACACAATTTGCCTTTAGTAATTTAACAAACACCCGATACAACATAGATTATTGCCTATATTGTTAGTTATATATATCGAGTATCGGGGAACACTATGAATCTAAAAGTCTCACAATCGCTTTATCTTGCCTTTGGCGCCATCTTATTAATGATGGTGGGCATGAGTGTTATCGCATGGAATAAGGTCGACCATGCAACTAAGATTGCTGATAATATCGCCACCGATGATGTGCCAGGAGCAATGATTGGCTTACGCATGCTCAATTTGCTTAGTCAAATGGAGCTTACGGCATTTGAATACTTAAGTGGTGAGGCAGAAGAAGCCGCTGTCTACACGTCGTTACGTAATGAGTTTGACCCTTTGTTTGAACAACTTTCTCAACTGGAGTCAGATACCGAAGCTAACCGAACTAAAATGGCTAACATGGGTGAAATCATTAAGGATTACGAACAGGCCCTTGAGCAAGAAATCTTTGCTACTTATCAACCGAATCAAGCTTCCCCTGAACAATTAGTAGCGGCTTACACCACGTTAAATAAAATAGAAAATGAGCTGTATGAAGTATTACAAGCCTTACTTAAAACCATGGCAGAAGAGGAAGTAAAAGACGTCAATTCAGGCATGGCTGTGCAAGTGGGTACATTAGGTGATATGCAAACCGGCCAAATCATCATTACCACGATTGCGGTATTACTCGGATTAACTATTGCCTTCATACTCTCTCGCTCTATTACTACGCGTTTAGAAACCTTAGTCCAAGCCGCTGACGATATCGCCCAAGGCAATTTAGCCACCCCTTTGAAAACCAGTAATAAAAAAGATGAAATCAGCGCTTTAAACAACTCCGTATGTCAAATGCAACTCTCGCTACGTGAACTGATTACTGCGATTAGCGGTGTTTCAAGCCAAGTAAAAACCGCTAGCGATGAATTAGAGCAAAGCAGCTTACAAGTTCAATCCGCTAGTGAAGAACAAGCTAATAAAGCCGATTTAATTGCCACGGCAGCCGAAGAAATGAGTGTCACCGTTGAAGAAGTAGCCCAACAAAGCGCAGTGGCTAGCCAAGAAGCTAAGGCCGCTGGTGATCAAGCGCTTGCTGGAAGCAAAGTGATGGATGAAATGGTCAATAGTGCTCACACGACTGCAAGCCGTATTGAGAACATGTCTGACGGTATCGTAAAATTAGGCCAACGCAGTGATGAGATAGGCTCTGTCATCAAAGTAATTACCGATATTGCCGATCAAACTAATCTCTTAGCCCTAAATGCCGCCATTGAAGCCGCCCGAGCAGGCGAACTTGGCCGGGGTTTTTCTGTGGTGGCAGACGAAGTACGACATTTAGCCGAGCGCACCAGTAACGCCACCAAGGAAGTCGCTGAGATTATAAACGCCATTCAAAGTGAAACCAAAGCCGCAGTGAAAAACTCTCAAGAAAGCTGTGAGCTGGTACAACAAGGCGCGACTATCAGTGAAAGTTCTCGCCGCGCGTTAGAAGAAATCGTTAGCAAAGCCACTCAAGTGGAAGCCATGATCATGTCTATTGCTACCGCAACAGAACAACAAACCGCAGTAACCAGAGAAATTGCTAGCGATATTACCCATGTCAGTGATGGAGCCAGTAACAGTGTTCAGCTTTCTGCACGCAGTGCCCAGCAAAGCCGTCAACTAGCCGAAAATGTCCTTGAACTGGACAAAATGTTAAGTCGATTCAGCCTATCTTAATGCCTGCCATCATTAACAAGGCGTCAAGGTCATCAGACTTTGGCGTCTATCTTTAGATAGTGCTACAACACGCAGCTAGTGCACCAAATCTTGCTGCTCTTCGTTCTAAATTCTCAGTCACGACTATACTCGTAACTTGGCATTCCTTACATAGGAACTCAATGAATGAGATTGTTTTGTCGTTTCTGTTTTGTGCTCATCATGCTTTGCTTAGACCTTTCTAGCGCTTGGTCAGAGGACCTACTTGTAGGTAAATCCTGCCCTATCAGCTTTCAAGGTCAGCCTCTTGGTATCTTAGTGTTTTCCAAGGAGTGGTATCATGATGGCCGTGAACGGGCCTCCTATACGCCTTATGACAATGCCACAGGAGTCGGCATTGAAATCCACTTTTTAAGTAATCAAACTGGTGGACTCAAGCAACAAAATATCGCTCGCTGCGATCGTTATCGTTTGCTGCAAATTCGTCGTTCAAACTTGCAGTTATCAGATGATGAGCAAGAGATACAAATTGATGTCCCTCCTCAGTTTGAAGAGCCTTTTTATGATCACTCTCCGTTAGAGCATGGCTACGGTACTCATGCCAGCCCAGACGATCTTAACGATAAGCCTTGGCCAACAAGGCCGATGCGCGCTTCAACCGTGGCGATCTATGATACCCCTTATGCTTCAGATCATTATGGTAAAGAAGGCGAGCCCATTAAGGTAATGTTTGAAACCTGCGTTGTCTGTCAGCGCGATCAACAATATGATAGCTTATTGGCCTGTGGCAGTTGGGGCTATCAACGTGATTACATGGGGGGGTATGTTGGCTGGTCTGAGCCAGAATTTATTGGTCCTCAATGCCTTAACCAACCTAGCTACCACTTTAAAAGAACGCTAGATCAGCAAAAATTGATGGATTATCGCTACTGGTTGGACTGGCGCTAAGCTCTATAATGGCTTGTTTATATTTTTATAAGTTATATAAATCGATATTATCAACATGCTGCATCAATTATTTCTAACTTATGTCGATATTGGCTGAGCCTAACTTGAAAATATGCCATTACAGACACAAAATATAACTCAAACACCAGCGCTACTCCTGTGTTTGTCGATATTAAGCTTTCGCTGGACCAACACGTTACCCATTAAAAGCGCGTTAAATTTTTGGTAACCCTATTTCGTAAAGATAAAGAGTCCTATGTCCATTGTTCTTAGAGAATTAGAAGGCAGAAGTTACATCCACGTCCGTCGTAAAGTAAATAAGGTGCAAAAGCAGCGCTTTATTAACATTGATGGCTTGAGCCGAGAAGAAATAGCCCTTAAAAAGCATGAAGCCAAAAAGCTCGATGAGCAATGGCGTGATGAGCAAGGAGAGCTTCATCAAGAAAGTTTTATCAAACATTTCTACGAAGACGGCCACTTTAAACACATTAAAGTAAAAGCACCCGATCACAAAAATGGTTGGCGTATAGGCTTTATCGTCAATCCTAAAAATGAAAAAGCCACTACTTGCTCTCGCAGCATTGAACGTAATGGCTTTGATGAAGCGTTCAAACAAGTTTACGAGTGTTTATTGGCCTACTACCGTTTTTCACCAAAAAGTATGCATGCTCGCATTCTCGGTGACATTTGGCGACAAGATCTCAAACGTGAATATGCCGCTATGCAACATTGAGCGATAGCAAAATAAAAAGCTAAATATTACGCTTTCGGCTCCGCGAGAACTGCCAAGGTAAGTCGAGAGCAACAAATTAGCCTTGATTTGTCATCACTGATATTGATATTCCAAACCTGACTGCGGCCACCAATATAAACCGCAGTCGCTTGGCCAACTACAAAGCCTGAACGCACACTGCGTAAATGGTTAGCATTAATTTCTTGACCGACGCACACTCTACCGGTTGGCGCAGCTAAATTCCCAGCAACGCTGCCAAGAGTTTCGGCCAACACCACCGATGCCCCGCCATGTAATAAGCCAAAAGGTTGGTGAGTAAAACTGGTAACAGGCATGGTCGCGACGAGGTAGTCATCCCCCAACTCGGTATATTGGATCTGCAAATGCGATACTAGGGTATGCTCACTTAATGCATTTAGCCTTGCTAAATCAGTCGGTTTTTGCCAAATTTTAGCCATATGACACTCCTGCAAAAACGGCAGTAAAACCCAGTTTTACTGCCGCCTCAATTGACTGTTTTCAAGAAAAAATTAAATCAAAGACAATAGCGCTTGCACTGGGTGCTTCAACTTCTCACCTTCAAATCGTTTAACTTGACTGCGGCATGAATAGCCCGTTGCCAAACATTGGCTATGCTCGTGTTTCGCCAACTCTTGCTGCCAACTTAAGCTATAAATGCCCTTTGAATTCTCGTACTGCTTAGCATCATGACCATAAGTGCCCGCCATGCCACAACAACCAACACTGACTTCTTTTAGTTCTGCGCCAAATGCTTTGAAAACCTTTTGCCAATCACTGGTTGAATTAGGTAAGTTGGTCTTTTCAGTACAATGACCAAATAAGTAGTATGACATCTTATTTTTCGTCATCGGTTTGATATCACCTAATCTAGGCGTTAACCATTCTTGGAATAACTCTACCTTGAAGTTACCGCGTTCATCACCTAAAGCTTTGTTGTATTCATCGCGATAACAGAGCACCAATGCAGGGTCGGTGCCTATCATAGGGATGTTAAGTTGTGCTATTTGATTTAAGAATTCTGCGGCTGTTTTTGCCGTTTTGGCAAAGTCGCGTAAGAAACCTTTTATATGTTGTGGCTTGCCATTAGGTTTAAACGGTAAAATCACCGGATTAAAGCCCAGCTTTTCGGCCAATAACACCAAGTCACGCACTACATCAGCATCGTAATAACTGGTAAACGGGTCTTGTACAATCAACACCGTTTTATCGCGCTCTGCCGTCGACAACGCCGCTAACTTGTCCATATTAAATGCCATGGCACTATGGCCAGATAGCGAACGGGCGAGTGTCGGCTGACTTAATACCGGAATGTCCACCATTCCCGTGGTCTTAGTGGCTATGTTTTGTACCCAATCTTGCTTTAAGAACACATTAAACAAGCCCGGCGCTTTTGCCATCAAAGGCGTGTAAAGCTCCGAGTAGCCCACCAAATAGTCTTTTAATGAGCGTTGATAGCGACTGTAATATAAAAACATAAAACGCGATCTAAACGTTGGCACATCCACTTTAATCGGACATTGGCTCGAGCAGGCTTTACAGGCCAAGCAGCCTTCCATCGCTTCCATCACTTCGCCAGAGAAATCGTATTGACCGCGCTTTTTTGACCAAGTGTTTGCAAAACGCTTCACCAAACTGACATCGTTTTTGCCCGCAAGTAACTCTTTCTCAAGTTGGATAATATCCACATTGTTATTCACTAGCTGACGTAACCATTCGCGCATTAAGCCAGCACGGCCTTTTGGCGAATGACGACGGTCTTGCGTAATTTTACTCGATGGACACATAGGTGATGAGGCATCGTAGTTAAAACAAAGACCGTTACCGTTACAGTCTACTACTTCAGTAAAGCTATCACGTACTTGCACTGGAATTTGGCGATCGTAAAAACCGCGTTTAACGGCATCTACGCTAACCAGCGTCTCATCCGACTCATAAGGGGTACAAATTTTACCGGGGTTAACGCGGTTATCGGGATCAAAGGCCGACTTAATCTTACGCAGCTCATTGAATAAGGTATTACCAAAAAACGCCGGACCGTATTCCGAGCGAAACCCCTTACCGTGCTCGCCCCACATTAAGCCTTTGTATTTCGCAGTCAGCGCCACCACTTTATCGGAAACATCGCGCATTAATATTTCTTGTAGCGGATCGCACATATCCAGCGCAGGACGCACGTGCAATACACCAGCATCAACATGGCCGAACATGCCGTAGTTTAAGCCTTTTCCGTCAAGTAGGGCGCGAAACTCCATAATAAAATCTGCAAGGTTTTCTGGTGGCACACAAGTGTCTTCGGCAAACGCAACCGGCTTAGCACGGCCTTTAGCAGCGCCTAATAAACCTACTGCTTTTTTACGCATACCATAAATACGATTTAAACCCGCTAAATCATCGCATACTTGGTAACCAATAATACCATCTTCCTCATTCGCTATTTTGCTATCGAGTAATTGGCAAAGAGCAGCGATTTTTTCAGCTTGCTTATCTTTATCATGCTCGGCGTACTCCACCATGTTCAAGCCGTCCATTTCTTTATCAGGCACGTCTTGAATCAAATCAGATACGCTGTGCCAAACAATGTCTTGCTTGGCTAAATTCAATACCTTAGAGTCAACGGTTTCAACGCTCAAGGCGTTGGCTTTGACCAAAAATGGCGCGTTACGCAATGCTGACTCAAAGCTGTTGTACTTTACGTTGATAAGAGCACGATATTTAGGGATGGGCGTAATATTCAGTTTGGCTTCGGTAATAAAAGCCAATGATCCTTCAGAGCCACATAAAATTCGGCTTAAATCCACCGCGCCCGTTTCAGCGTCATAAACGTGCTTTAAGTCGTAACCGGTTAAAAAGCGGTTCAGCTTAGGAAAACGTTGTTCAATTTCTTGCTGCATGGTTTCACAAGTACTGAGCACTTGGCGGTATATTTTACCCACGCTGCCCTGCAGCTCAGCCAATTGCTTGGCTTGCTCGTTACTCACAGGGGCTGAATCTAATACCGTGCCATCGACTAATACCGAGGTAAGCGCCAATACATGATCACTGGTTTTACCGTATTTCAGCGAGCCTTGACCCGACGCATCGGTATTGATCATACCGCCAATAGTGGCGCGATTACTGGTTGATAAGTCTGGCGAGAAAAAGAAGCCATGTGGGCGCAATGCGTCGTTGAGCTGATCTTTAATCACTCCCGACTGAACACGTACCCAACCCTCAGCCACATTGACTTCTAACACCTTGTTCATGTGACGAGATAAGTCCACCACAATGTCTTGAGTCAGTGATTGGCCATTGGTGCCGGTGCCACCGCCACGAGGTGAAAAACGTACTTGCTGATATTCAGGCTGACTGGCCAATTGCGTTAAAATAACCAGATCTTGCTGGTGCTTTGGCAATACCACGGCCTGTGGCAAACTTTGATACACAGAGTTATCGGTGGCAACCGCTAAACGACTGGCATAAGACTTTTCAATATCACCAGCAAAAGCTGTTGCGGCTAATGCATCTAAAAAAGATAAGGCGTTTGAATCAATGTTTTCTTGATGACTTAAAATGGGGATCATTTGCTCACAGGTCCCTGTAATACACGCATAATAATAGTGAGCCGATTATACCAAAATACGCTTAAAAATCCTGTCTATCTCACAGTTTTAAATTGCTTAAAAACAAAAAATGCTGCTTTCGTTAAAAAGCAGCATTTCGTTTCAACTAGTAAAGCTATAACCCTATATTTTAGGGGTTTGCGTCACTACATCGTTATTTTGTGCACGGTGGCGCAGGTAATGATCCATTAAGGTAATGGCCATCATGGCTTCAGCAATCGGCACAGCGCGAATGCCCACACAAGGATCGTGACGTCCCTTGGTAATCATTTCCGTCGGCTCACCATCCACCGTAATAGTTTTACCCGGAATAGTGATACTGGACGTCGGCTTAAGGGCAATGTGCGCAACAATGTCCTGACCCGTTGAAATGCCGCCTAACACACCACCAGAGTGATTTGATGTGAAACCTTCTGGGGTTAATTCATCGCGGTGCTGGGTGCCTTTTTGATTGACCACGTCAAAGCCATCACCAATTTCAACACCCTTCACGGCATTGATGCTCATTAGCGCATGGGCCAAGTCGGCATCAAGGCGATCAAATACCGGTTCACCTAATCCTACAGGCACTTTTTGTGCAACCACAGTGATCTTAGCGCCAATTGAATCGCCCTCTTTTTTCAAGTCGCGCATGTATTGGTCAAGCTGCTCTAACTTACTGGCATCAGGGAAAAAGAACGGGTTTTGCTCAATTTGGTCCCAATCAATGGTCTCGGCTTTAATATCAGCCATTTGGCTCATATAGGCACGCACGGTAATGCCATGCTTTTCAAATAGGTATTTTTTCGCGATTGAGCCAGCCGCCACCCGCATTGCGGTTTCACGCGCACTGGAACGACCGCCGCCGCGATAATCGCGATGACCAAATTTCTGATGGTAAGTGTAATCAGCGTGACCGGGACGAAATAGTCCTGAAATAGCCGAGTAATCTTGCGAACGTTGGTCGGTATTTTCAATCAATAAGCCTATGCTACAACCCGTGGTTTTACCTTCAAATACACCCGATAAAATGCGCACTTGGTCTGGCTCACGGCGCTGCGTGGTGTAACGCGATGTACCCGGCTTACGTCGGTCTAAATCTGCCTGTAAATCGGCTTCTGAGATTGCTAAGCCCGGTGGTACGCCATCAACGACACAACCCAAAGCCACACCATGGCTTTCACCAAAAGTAGAAATTCTAAATAACTGTCCGAAACTGTTCCCTGCCATGCCTTTACTTCCTAAAAATTAAACGGAAAACACCTGTTGATGCTGCTTTAATTGTGCTTGTGTCAACATAAACACCCCGTGGCCACCTTGCTCAAATTCAAGCCAAGTAAACGGCACATCTGGGTATGCTTGTTCGAGGTGGATTTGTGAATTCCCGACTTCTACAAATAATACGCCATTTTCAGTTAGCATATCTGCTGCTTGCGCCAGCATACGGCGCACTAAATCTAATCCGTCAAAGCCTGCCGCTAAGCCTAGTTCAGGCTCATGGTGAAACTCATCGGGTAAACTGTCCATGTCTTCTTGGTCCACATAAGGTGGATTAGATACGATCAAGTCGTACTTGTGGCCTTTCAACTCATCAAATAAATCTGACTGCATCGGGAAAACTTGTTGCTCTAAACCGTGATCGCAAATATTGATTTGCGCCACATCAAGGGCGTCAATGGAAATATCTACCGCATCCACTTCGGCCTCAGGAAAAGCATGAGCACAAGCGATCGCAATGCACGCACTACCGGTACATAAATCTAATACTCGCGTAGGCTGCTCTGACACCCAAGGGGTAAAACCTTGTAAAATTAACTCAGCGAACGGTGAACGCGGCACTAATACCCGTTCATCAACGTAAAATTCTAGCCCTGCAAACCAAGCGCGGTTAATCAGATAGGCGGTTGGAATGCGTTTAACAATACGCTTTACCACTAAAGCCACCAGCGCTTCACGCTCACTTTTTGTCAGTTTAGCTTGGCTCACATCGGGGCCAATATTAAGAGGCAAATGTAAACTTGGCAAAATTAATTGCACCGCTTCATCCCAGGCGTTATCACTGCCATGGCCATAAAATAAGCCATTCGCACTAAATTGCGAAGCGCTCCAGCGGATCATGTCGCCGATGGTTTGCAGTTCTGCAACAGCTTCGGCTTGCAAATTCTTGTCCAAATTTCACTCCAACTCGGTTAGTATTGCCGGTTTTACACTCATTCAATTGAATTATCAGGGGCCCAGAGATGACAAACAAAGAAGATCTAGACGACTTTTCTCTGTTTAAAGATGCTGTATCCGGTGCCCGTAAGATAAAGCAGGATACCATAAAACCGGATAAACCTAGGATCAAGGAAAAAATTCAGCGCCAAGAAATAAAACATGACCGAGTACGTGATGAGTTAGAGGAGGATTATTTTTCTGATTTGTACGAACCCCACCTCGAAGAGCAAGGCCCTACACGTTATATCCGTCCCAGTGCAGATAAATATGAACTGAAAAAATTGCGCCGCGGTGATTACGCGCCGGAGATTTTTTTAGACTTACATGGCCTCACTCAACAGCAAGCCAAAGCTGAGTTAGCCGCCTTAATTCGAGAGTGTAAAAAACGCCACTATCAAACTTGCTGTGTGATGCATGGTATTGGCACTCATGTTCTAAAGCGAAAAACGCCGCTTTGGTTGGCACAACACCCTGATGTGGTGGCATTCCACCAAGCACCATTAGAGTTTGGCGGCAATGGCGCACTGTTAGTACTGATTGAAATAGAAGAAATGTACGCGCGCCGTTAAAACCAAATAAACGCTTATGCAGCGGTAGCTAAACGCAGCGCTTTAATATGCTTGTTAACCTCTGAAGCGGTTTTTTTATAATGTAATGGCGCCTGCTCTGTAAAGAGTAACTTCGCTTGGTTAAATTCAAACCGCCCCACGCCTTGAATAAAAATTTGGCCTTTAAAGTAGCTTTTCACGTATTTTGCAATTTTCACTGGGTTATACACTTTAAACTCTTTCATTACCTGCTCAGCTCTTATGTTTTAAGAAACCCGAGCAGCATAAAGAGACTGTGTGACAGTTTTATATCAAACAATTGTCATCTTGGTGACAAGATCTATACCCAAACTACTTGGAGTTGCAGGTAGGCGGCAAGTGAGTGAACCTCATGCGCATAGATAAACTATGTGATTGGGGTGAACGAGCTTAGCCCACATCGCTGTAGCTTCAAGTAGAAAGGGGATATATCAAAATTGAAATAAGCTATGGGGGGCATGTAAGAAGTGTAATTGACCTTGTAGATCATCGTCTAGTTCAATGCAAGCGATGCCGCTGGTTGCAAAAATAGGCGAGCCTTCATCAGGGCAGAGCTCACCCACTAAATAACCCACCAAAGGCAGATGAGAAACAATAAGTACTTGCTTCATGCCTTGCTCTGCTAACTGAAATAAATGATTAGCCACAGCGGTAGTATTGCCAGAAGGAGTTAAGAAAGCTAACTCTTCGAGCGACGAGGCCTGAGGTAGGTGAGGTTGAATCGCACTAAGCGTCTGCTGAGCCCGTAAATATGGACTGCATAGGATATAATCTAACTTACTTACCTGAGGCGCCAGCCAACGCGCCATTTTTACCGACTCATCATGTCCCTGTTGCGTAAGTGGACGCATTGCATCGGTTTTTGCCAGCATTTCTGCTTGGCCATGGCGCATAATATAAACAAGCATTAAAACATCACCTGAAAGAGCTATATAAGTAAGTTGTCTAGTTTACGTTGCTATCACTTTTGGTAAAAGCACTTGCATCAAATTAATGAGATTTGTTTGCGAGAGAATTTTTGCGCCATAATAATAAATACAAATGAGAACGCCTTGGTTTTATACTCTTTTTAGGTCATTGTGGTAATGGGCCTTTTCTTTTAATACATCGGAGCCACTACCTTGCTTAAAAGTCCTAATGACAAAAAAGACTATCAATTCTTAACCTTAACGAATCAGCTTAAGGTGTTATTAATTCACGATCCCAAAGCAAACTCCGCAGCAGCCTCAATGGCAGTGAATGTCGGCCATTTTCACGATCCCATCAAGCGCCAAGGCATGGCACATTTTCTTGAGCATATGTTGTTCTTAGGTACTGAAAAATACCCTCAGAGCGGCGAATATCAACGCTTTATTAATCAGCATGGTGGCAGTAATAATGCGTGGACAGGCACAGAGTTTACTAATTTCTTTTTTGATATAGACCCACAATACCTTGAAGCAGCCTTAGATCGTTTTAGCCAGTTTTTTATCGCGCCACTTTTTACCTCAGAGTTAGTAGACAAAGAGCGTCAAGCAATTGAATCAGAGTATCAACTTAAACTTAATGATGACGTGCGTCGACAATACCAAGTGCATAAAGAAACCGTTAACCCCGCCCACCCTTTTGCCAAGTTTTCGGTCGGTAATAGCCAAACCTTAGCAGACACAGAGCAGAGCTTAGCGCGAGATGACTTACTCGCTTTTTATCAACAGCAGTACTGTGCGTCGCGGATGACGTTAGTGATTTCGTCTAATCATCAGTTAGATGAGCTCGCATCATGGGCACGTCACTACTTTGGCGACATCATCGATAAAAAACTGCCGAAATGGACAATTGAAACGCCGCTCTATACCAAAACAGAACTAGGGCTTGAGATCCATGTACAGCCAGTGAAAGACCACAAGAAACTGTTTGTTGCTTTTGCACTACCTTGCATCGATCATTATTACAAAACCAAGCCCTTGACCTATCTCAGCCATATTTTAGGTAATGAGTATCCAGACAGCCTGTTTTCAGTGCTAAAACAACAAGGTCTAATCAACAGTTTAAGCGCTGGTGGCGGAGTCAGCGGTTCAAATTTTAAAGATTTTAACATTTCATTTGGCTTAACAGATAAAGGGCTGGAAGAGCGCGATGAGATAGTGAATCAACTATTTGCCTACATTGCGCAAATAAAACAACAAGGCCTCGACAGTTGGCGTTACCGTGAAAAGCAAGCCATTGTGGAGCAAGCCTATCAGTTCCAAGAAACCAGCCGCCCAATCGACGTGGTGTCTCATTTAAGCATCAATTTACATCACTACCAGCCAGAGCATGTGATCTACGGCGACTATATTATGGCCGGATTTGATGAAGCGGAACTGCGCCAGTTACTTGACTACTTTTGCCCGAACAACATGCGCATATTAGTCAGCGCAGCAGGGTTGGCCACCGATAAAGAAGCCGCTTGGTACTTTACCCCTTACGCGGTGAAAAAAATTGAGCCTGAGCGAATTGCCCACTGGCAACAAATCGGTATCAACCCATTACTCAAATTACCCCCGCCCAACCCCTTTATCGTGTTAGGGTTAAACGGCACGCAAACTGGCCCTTCCACGGAAAAGCCAATCATCCTCAGGGATCAGGCTGGGTTTCGGGTTTGGTATAAAAAGGATAATACCTTCAATGTCCCTAAAGGCAGCCTCTACATTGCGGTTGATTCAGAGCACGCGGTAAAAAGTATTCGTCATATTGCCATGACACGATTGGCGGTAGAGCTATTTTTAGACTTACTCACCGAAATCACTTATCCCGCTGAAATAGCAGGATTAGGCTATCGTATTTACTCTCATCAAGGTGGCTTTACCCTGCACTTTAGTGGCCTAACCGCAAAGCAATATTTGTTAGTGCAATTAGTGCTCAGTACTCGTAAATTCGGCAAAGTTGACTCCGACCGATTTGAGCACATTAAAAGCCAACTCATCCGCAGCTGGAAAAACCAAAAGCAAGGCAAACCTATTTCACAGCTGTTTAGTCAGCTCACTTCACTGCTGCAACCTGCCAACCCACCCGCCAGCTTAATGGCCAAGGCGATCAGTGACGTCACGGTAGACGAAATGCCCGGATTTGTTGAGCAACTATACAAACAAGTACATATTGAAGTGCTTGCTCACGGCGATTGGCAACAACAAGAAATTGAGACCTTAGCCGACTTTTTATTAAAAGAGCTGGCACCAAACAGCACGCCGGGGGCTGAAACTAAGCGCAGATTAGTCGATATATCCCGCAAAGGCAGTTTAGTGCGCGAGGTAAATTGCGATCATAATGATTCCGCCATGATAGTGTATTACCAATCAATGCACACCACACCGATGCACGTGGCCCGCTACACCTTAGCTAACCATATAATGTCAACCACCTTCTTTCATGAATTGCGCACGCGTAAGCAACTTGGCTATGTCGTGGGCAGTGGCAACTTGCCGCTCAATCGTCATCCGGGGATAATTTTTTACATTCAAAGCCCGGTCGCCGGGCCACAACATTTGTTACGCTGTATTGACGAGTTTATTGACACCTTTGCTTTAGTGTTAATGGAGCTCACCCAAGCGCAATGGGAAATAAGCAAACAGGGATTAATCAGCCAAATAACCGAAAAAGACGCTAACCTAAAAAGCCGTAGCCAACGTTACTGGGCTAGCATAGGTAATAAAGACTGGCGTTTTGACCAACGTGAACAAGTGGCCAGTGCCTTAGAAATAATGACCCGTGCAGATTTGATCCGTTTTATCACACAATTAAAATCACGAATTTCCGATAGAGTGATCATGTGCAGTTACGGCTCAGCGCACGACGGCAGCGATAAACTCACCCAAGGTAACTTTATTTGGGATCCGGGCGAATTTAAACTGATGGCACCGAAATTTATTAATTAACCCCGAAAGCGAAATTTGCCGGAAAAATACTCTGTCCATTGATAGCGGGCTAAAGCAGCGCTGGAGTTAATTGACAACCTTGCCTGTTTTGGCGTAATACAATAAGCCGAGCAATGTTCGGCTTATTTCATCGCGGTAATATCAATAAATACAAGCCATTACATCATGCGCAGCGATCACACTAAGAGACGAAATGGGTAGCACAAACCTTGTTACCTGACGGATCGCGTAAATAAGCCAAATACAACTTACGCTGTCCATTTCCTCTCACACCAGGTGGCTCTTCACAGGGCGTACCACCGCTAGCTGCGCCCGCTTTATGCCATGCATCTACCAATTCTGGACTACTTGCTTTAAAACCAATCGTCATCCCGTTACCCGACGTTGCCACCTCGCCATTAATTGGCGACGTAATCGCAAAAACGCCTGCGGGCGTCACATAAAAACAACGCCCCTTCTCGTCAAACACACCTTCTGGATGACCTAAAACTGCCATAACAGCATCATAAAATGCCTTTGATGCAGCAATATCATTTGCACCAACCATTACGTGACTGAACATACTTAATCCTTATTGATTGAAACGTAAAAACTATACCTCCCTGAAGACACTCGAGATTCGATAACTGGACGGAACTCAAAAGACGTCTTCACGATTGTGGTTTTTCTATACGATTACTTATTTTACTTAAATACAGAAATGGGACGAACCAAATTGCAATAAGTATAATGACAATGTTTTGCGTTAAATCTTTATCTGCAATTACATATGAACTGACTAACATTACCACGGCAAATAATATTGAAATGGCAATGTTTGCCTGCATTTCTTTTTTACGATTCATTTCTTCACTCCTTAAAAAGATTGAAAACGACCATAGTTGAAAAATTCATTATTAAGTGCTAAATACAGCGCTAAACCATTTTTTGCTACTTCAAAAAATTGATTTTCACCGGATTGTTCATACAGGGCAAACGCATGAATATTTTTCGAGCGTTTAGTGGTGTTTTCTTAGACGAATATCTGCCGCAAGGATGCGGCAGTTAAGCCATCAACAGCTTCTGAGGGATGATTTCACGGCGTTTCGTATAAGAAAATTCCACTTTGTTCGCTTGGTTGATTGTATTTTGTACACTCATGCGCTCGCCCTGATTATTCATACTCCTGACTAAAGGCTCATTCATTAATTCATGTATGACACCGATTTTTATTTTGTTGCGCCTGAATTATCGCAACAAAATCGAAACAAATACCCGTCAGGATCTTGCACAATAAATTGCTTCTGTATGGCAACGAGATCTGCGCATTGGTATTCTTTAGTCTCTAGTTCAAGATAAATAGAGTCGGGTGCGCTGGTCTTTACCCTCGAATATAAATCATCAATATCAGCAACATCCCATTGAAAATTGACGCCTCGACCAAATGGTTTCTCCATTTCACCAGTAAGCCATCGCCGCCCCACCCCAGCGATACCTTCAGCCATAATATCTACGCCGCCGAAGGTGAAATAAACAAATTGCTCTTCAATTCTTTCATATTTCACTTCAAAGCCAAATACTTCAGTATAGAATTTTTTAGTTACTTCAATATCTGCACAATAGAGTTCTGGGACTAACTTCAAGTTGGACATGTAAACCTCTTATCATTACGGCGGCCATATTGATTATGGCCGCCAATGAAAATGCAATGTGTACAGCGTATCAATACATGCTTATTAGATTAATAATTGCAATAAAAATACATTAACACTTGTTTTAAATCGCCTTTTAACTAGGCCCTTGTATTTTCTTTGATGTATTTCTTAACCTTTTTCAGTGCTACTTGACGCTTTAGGGGAGACAGATAGTCAATAAATAAATTACCTGATAAATGGTCAATCTCATGCTGCATGGCGATAGCCAGAAAGTCATCGCTTTCAATTGTGATTGGCTTACCTTCTCTGTCTAAAGCGGTTACCACAACCGACGTAAAACGCTCGACATCGGCATAATAGTCAGGAATCGATAAACACCCCTCTTGCCCTAGTGCTTTATCTGTTCCGCTGACCACTTCTGGATTGATCAGAATTAACGGTTCATTGCGACTATCTGAAAGATCGATAATGACAACGGCTTCTTTACGACCAACTTGAGTAGCAGCGAGTCCGATGCCATTGTCTGTCGCGTATAAGGTTTCCAACATATCATCAATCAATGTTTGTACAGATTCAATATCCTGCACTTTCTCGGCCTTAATTTTAAGCCTTGGATCAGGCGCGGTGAGAATCTCTAAAATGGCCATATTTACCTCTTTATATTAAGCCCAGTCGTGCTCAAAAGAGCTGTTAATACGTCGCGACTATTCATTTAGTTCTGCCAAACCATAAAATGTGACTGTAATATGACGCGACTCTTTGCAATAGCAATGTCTGAATGCAATGGCGCACTTTATATATTGAACTCTTGTAATGCTAGCAATGCCGCTTCGGCTTTACTGGATTGAACAAAAATATGATCGTGATAGTAAGCCGCCAGTACATTGGCACTAATACCTTTAGATGCCAATTTTGCCGAGACCGCAGCAGTTAAACCAACCGCTTCTAAGCTTGAATGTACGGTTAGGGTTATTTGGCGAAAACTCCCCTCAAATTGCAAATTAGCACGCTCTGCGCAGCTCTTTTCTAGTACCAGAGTAAGCCCCTCAGATTCAATAAAGGTTGCAACTGGGCTCAACACTAAATAGTCACAGAGATTGCCTGCAACAGTACAAAACACAAACTCCGGCTCCTTTAATTCAGGCGACATGGAGCGAAGTAATTCATCTAATTCGGTAATTCCTGACATAATAGTTCCTTGAAAATTGCTGGGAGAAGGACGAGCCGATACTAGGCTAGGATCTATTGCGCACACATTGCTTTTTAGATTTAGTTTTGAGGTTTAATGGCGTAAAAGATTAGCAACCCATTGAAATAAATAAAATTACAACTGAGTTTCAATGGCCGTTTTAGCAAGTTTTGCACCGAGTTCCCAGCATCACTTGGCCAAAATATTGTTGATATTGTTTTAATATAAGAAGTGAAAAAACCGTACCATCATTTGCTTTTCAGGTACAAAAAGCCAAGTTAGCTTGCTTTTAACAAGGCAACTTGGCTTTTTACTAAGGCTTAGTTAGCCAAAGTATTAGAACGGCATTTTCATACCTGGTGGTAGTTGCATACCGCCAGTCACGTCGGCCATTCTATCTTTGCTATTTTCTTCAACGCGGCGCACAGCATCATTGATCGCAGCAGCCATCAAATCTTCTAGCATCTCTTTGTCGTCTTCCATTAGGCTAGGATCAATTTCAATGCGGCGCACATTATGATTACCAAGCATGGTTACTTTAACCATGCCTGCGCCGGCTTCACCGACCACTTCCATTTTGGCAATTTCTTCTTGTGCTTTTTGCATCTTGTCTTGCATTTGCTGGGCTTGCTTCATCAAGCCAGACATTCCACCTTTACCAAACATATTCTTTCTCTCATTCAGGTTAATGGTTTAAATGTTGGGGCAACCCAACTTATTTCAAGGGCATTATAAGGGTTTTATACTTTCTTCATCCACTGACGCGCCAAAACGCTGAATAAAGAAGTTAATTGCCTCATCTTGTTGGATATCTACTTTTGCTTGAGCCAATCGAGCAAGATAAATGGCTTGCTCAATTTCCACCGGCGTTTGCATGGTTTCATGCTGGCCTATTACAATTTCAACCTGCTCTACATTGGGCAATACGCTTTGCAACGCCGCCGTGATCTGACCTAAATTACGGGCATTGTCTAAATGCTGACTGCTGGGCTGTAACATTAATTGCACTGCATTTGGCGTTTGAATACAGACACTGTTAATGGCGAGTTGACGTAATATGCCCACTAAGCCCATTTGTTCAATCAGCAGACACCAAGGGTCGTTATTTTGCGGTGAAAACTTACTCGCCATGTCGGGCATGGCACGGGTATATTCGGCTTCGGTTCTAGCCGATATTGCGGGCGCTGGCGCTTCAACAGGCGCGCTTTCAACCGATTGAGCTTCGCCTGTGTCCCATGGCACATCAGCGAGCGGCGCAATTTGTGAACTAGGCCTACTTGCCACTGGTGTGACTGGCGCTTGTTGCTGCGTTACTGGCTGGTACAACGGTTGCTGTGAAGCAGGCGCGCTCGCTGGCGAGGCGTCAAAACCGTCATTTGTATTTAAGTGTTGCGGTGCAGATAAACTGGGGTCGTATTCATCGGTTTGGAAATACTGCGCATAGTCGTTGTCATAGGCCTCGAGCGGCGGTAGCTCATTAAATCCCTCTGGAATATCATTGCTTGGCGCAGACGATTGCGTAGCAGTGATTGCAGGCGTCTGTGCTGACGGCCTTGAGCTTGTTGGCTGAGAGCCAGACGTTTGCGAGACAGGCGTTTGTGAGACAGGCGCAGCGGCCACCGGCTGAGGTTCAACACTCGGTTTAGCTGGCGTGGTCACTTTTTTTACCACCGGCTGTTTTTTACCTGCCTCTAACGCCAGCTTTCGGCTGCGCAGCATATTACGGGTTTCAAGGGCATTACTGACACTGGGCATGGCGGGTTGCGCTGATTCCGACTGTTGCGTTGTCTGCGCTGGTGATTGCGCCGCCATCGTCGCCGTTATGACTTCCTTGGGCTGTGCTGGGTTAGCATCATCACTAAGTGATTGCGCAGCTTTTGGTTTTTCTTGTTTGTTAGCATTATTTGCTTCGCCGTCGTGACCAACGACATGAGATGGTTGCGCGGCTTGCACTTCCGTTTCGGCCGCAACCTGAGGCGTTGATTCTATAACAGACAAGGGTCGAGCGGGTACTCCAAGCACGGGCTCGTTCGTCGTCGCAGGACTAATTTGAGCAGGCTGAGCTGCCGAGCTAGTTACACTCATAACATTAGCGACAGGGCTAGCTGGCGCAGATGGCAAGCTGGTGGCGACTTTTGCAGGATGAAAGGCAAGCATGCGCATTAACGTCATTTCAAGCCCGACTCTGGGCTCTGGTGCCAGTGGTAAGTCTTGCTTGCCTTTTAATGCAATTTGGTAATAAAGCTGCACTTGCTCTGGCGACAATTGTTCGCTGAGTAATTGAATACTCTCACTGTTGTCTAAACCATTTAGCGTCGATGGCAGCATGTGAGCAAGAGCAACTTGGTGCAAGGTGGCGGCTATTTCATTGTGCACTAAATCAAAATCTGGCCCAAGGGTCACTAATTCAGCCACTTTGTCGAGGGTATTTTGCGCGTCACCTGCGGCAACAAAGTGCAATAATTGAGTCACTTGCTGATGATCTAAGGTGCCAAGCATCGCCAATACGGGCTGATAGTTTACTGCCCCATTACCAAAGGCGATAGCCTGGTCGGTCAAACTTAAGGCGTCTCGCATGCTGCCATGAGCGGCTTTGGCTAACGCCTGCAGCGCGCCTTGCTCGTAGCTGTGTTGCTCTTGATCGAGAATGTAGGCCAGTTGCTGATTAATATCCTCACTGCTTAAACTTTTTAAATGAAACTGCAAACAGCGAGACAAAATGGTAATCGGTAGCTTTTGTGGATCTGTGGTCGCTAATAAAAACTTAACATATTCCGGCGGCTCTTCTAAGGTTTTAAGCAGCGCATTAAAACTGCTTTTCGACAGCATATGTACTTCATCAATAAGGTAAACCTTATAACGACCTTGTGCTGGCTTATATTGCACATTGTCGAGTAGCTCGCGCGTGTCTTCGACTTTGGTGCGCGACGCCGCGTCAATTTCCAATAAATCAACAAATCGACCTTGATCTATATCTTGGCAATGATGACAAACGCCGCAAGGCTCTGATGTCACCCCTTTTTCACAATTTAGACTTTTTGCAAGAATACGCGCAATACTGGTTTTACCCACACCGCGAGTACCGCTAAACAAATAAGCGTGGTGCAAACGATTTTGATCAAGTGCATTCACCAGTGCTGTTAGCACGTGTTGTTGCCCCACCACTTGTTTAAAGTTGTGTGGTCGCCATTTACGTGCCAGCACCTGATAGCTCATGGTATTAATTACTCGCCTGCAAATTGGATAAGACTAAATAGCTCTACATTTTGAGCATCTAGTTTGGCTTTGCCGTTTAACTCCGGCAGTTCAATCACCACACCAGCCCCCACCACATCGCCTTTTAGCTCGTGGATCAACTTGATTGTGGCTTCTAGGGTGCCGCCCGTTGCTAGCAAGTCATCAATCACCACCACTTTTTCGCCCGGTAAAATGGAATCTTTATGAATTTGCAGCATGTCGGTGCCGTATTCTAAGTCATACACTTGCACCACAGTGGCTCGAGGTAATTTGCCCGGCTTGCGTGCGGGTACAAAACCCGCGCCAATGGCGGCGGCCACTGGCGCCCCAAAAATGAAACCGCGCGCTTCGGTGCCCACTACTTTATCAATGCCCTTGTCTTTATAGTGCTCAGCTAATAACTCAACCGTTTTAGCAAAAGCTGCCGCGTTTTCAATCAAGCTAGTGATATCGCGAAACGTGATCCCTGCTTTTGGGTAATTTTCGATAGATTTAATGCTGTCAGTAAGCAGCTTGAGCGTGGCAGAGTCCATGATGGGTCCTATTTGAAGAGTGAATTTAACAAGCCGTAAGCTTATTCACTTGGCCTGTCCCTTTCAAGAGATAGCCAAGTAATTTGCGGCTTAAGTTTCTTTTAAACTAAGCATCCAGAAGAACAAGCATAAAAAACAAACCACTAATATTGCTTTTATCCATAACAGTGGTGCCCAGTAAATTGAAATAGCAAACGCACAACTCATCATCAGCAAGGCTTTACGTTTAGTGGTTTTGGCAATTGAGCGATCCCTTTGCCAGTTTTTGATCATTGGACCAAACCATTGATGATTTAACAACGCTTGATGAAAGCGCGGTGAGCTTTTGGCAAAACAAAATGCAGCTAATAAAATAAAAGGAGTGGTGGGTAACACAGGCAAAGGAATACCAATCAACCCAAGCACAAAAGCCAGGCTGCCTAGCACAAAGTAAAATGGCCGTTTTAGCAACTTGATATATCCTTAGTCATTCTATATTAACCTCCGTTCTGTTTACGCCTAGCCAAATAGAAAATGTTTACGGAAACAATACGTTTCCAAGAATATAGTGACAGCGTTTTTGCCGCAAAGCACACTACTTTGCTTATCAAGCATTAGGGTTATATTAACCCTCCCACTGATGTTGATGGCGGTCTAAAATCGCCAAAATTTCATCGGTTTTACGGCATGGACGAATATCAGAAAATAATGCATCTGCTTCAGGGTAGCTACACACAACATACTTCAGCCACTGTTTTATTCGGTTACTAAAGTACAAATGCTTATCGCCGCGGCATTCTAACCCTGAGTAACGAATTAATAAATCCAGTACCTCTCGCCAAGGCATAGGTTCGGCTTTTAATTTGATCACATTACATAAATTTGGCATCGCCAAGGCGCCACGCCCTAACATTAAATCATCACAGCCACTTAAAGCCAAGCAACGCTCAGCATCGTCAAGTTGCCAAATTTCACCATTAGCAATAACAGGGATCGCAATCCCTTGGTTCATGTCACTGATCGCAGTCCAATCAATGCGATCCGCACGGTAACCATCAGCTCGAGTGCGCCCGTGTACGGTTAATTCACTGGCGCCACCTTGATACGCAGCATCGGCAATTTCTAAGCGCTGTAATTTACACTCCCAGCCTAATCGTACTTTTACTGAGACAGGCTTGTCTGGCACCGCCCCTCGCATCCCCTTGACCGCTTGGTAAATCACTTCGGGCTCTTTTAATAATGCCGCGCCGCCATTAGAGCCGTTTACCGTTTTAGACGGACAACCGCAATTTAAATCAACGCCTGCCGAGCCTAATTCAACCGCACGATAGGCGTTTTCAGCCAGCCATTGCGGTGATTGTCCAAGCAGCTGTACCCGCACGTCGGTACCCGAATCCGTTTTGCCACCTTGATGCAATTCTGGACACAAGCGATAAAACACTTTTTTTGGTAGCAGCATGTCAACCACTCGAATAAATTCGGTGACACATAAATCATACTGATTAATGCCCGTTAATACCTGCCGCATTAAGGGATCAACGACCCCTTCCATCGGGGCCAACACAATACGCATAGTTTGCCTCATTTTAATAGAGCGCGAATTTTAGGGGCTTATGACAGCTTTGTCACTCACTTGCAGAAACTTACTTGTTGCTGTGATGGCAACACTTCTACTGTCCGTTGTTACGTGGTGCGCCGCTGCCCATGACACACCCCTTGCTTATCGCTTTGGCACCTTCGATCCGTTTTGGTATAGATCTAAATCAATCTAAGTTAATTTGTTGATGTAAATGATTTTAACTTTGACCTATATCAGCACCAAAAAGCCCTAAGGTCACTATGCTTTAGCACTAAATTATCATTTGCCAGAGCAAACAATGACAGAACATGAATTAGCCGATGTGACGGGGTTTCAAACCTTACTCACACAACAACTCATTGACTACAAACATCAAGTTTTAGCGATATTAAACAATGCGCAACAATCGAGCCACCAGCTAGCAGCATCGCAATTATTGAAGCTGAGTAATAGTGATTTTATTGAAGCCGTGGTGCGGTTAGACATGCCACAAATAAGCGAAAAAGTTCGCTGTATTAAGCGCATTGATGCGGCTCTTTGCCAAATTGAATTCGGTCTTTATGGTGTTTGTTCAGATTGCGAAGAGGCTATTGAGCCTGAATTATTAAGCAGCGATCCCACCGAACAACGCTGCTTAAGCTGTAAAACTAAGTTTGAAAAACGCAAAAAAGGCTTCATCGCGCTTTAGCAACGCTGCAACTGTTCCCCTTTATTTTATGCAGTTAAGGTCTGCGGGTACGGGTACAGGCTCAATCCTATTTCTCAATTCATTAAGCAAGCCGTTAATTCAAGGATGAATCAGCGAGTGACGGTCAACGGACACGCTCATTCCCACCGCTTACTGCCAACGCCGATACACAATTACATTTGCTCTAACGCCCATTGTAAAAAGGCTTTTTTCTCAGTATCCGTAAGTTGAGAAAATGTTTGTTGTGTCATTTCAAATGCTGAGCTTGTTGCCGTAGCAGATGACGACATTGAGGATGTTGTGGTTGATTCGACTTGTGAGGACTCTGCCAGAGTTGACGCCTTAGGAAGCCCAATAACGGTTTCACTCATGACCAACGCAGCAACCCCTTTGCTTTGATTATAAGCTTGTACTTCTTGCTCAAAATCACGCGTTAGTTGCACGCCTTCTTTGAACAGCTCGTCTTGCACCAATGGCACGGATTTCCCATCTTGGTCAACCAGAGTAAATACCGGATTTTTAGCGTATTTATCAACGGATTTGGCGGTATATAAATGCGGCTTTTCAACACGAATATGACTTAAACCATCTGTCGAAAACGTCAACACTATGGGTTGAGATTTAGCAATGCCACGCATATCTTCTGTATTCACCACACCACGCGGCGCAGCAAAACGCAGCACGACTTGCTGCTTCCCTTCATCGGCTAAGGTAATACTGCGATCATTTTTAAAAAATACATTACCCGATTCTTGACCATTAACCACCAAAATTTCGTACATATTCGGCACATTTAACTCGGTAGCAGAGGCTATAAATGCGCTACAGCTTATAACAATAAATGCCATCGCCTGATTTAATCGTTTCATCAAGATTAATCCCAACCCACAAAGTAGAAAAACACAAAAGCCAGCTCTAGGCTGGCTTAACGTATAATATTAGTTACCAGTGATTACCACTCGTAACGTAGACCTACAGAAGCCACGCCGCCTTCTTTCTTGGTTAGTCCCGACCCATTAAGCAGCGCGCTGCCTGTTTGGCCATGACCATTGTTGTAGCTGTAGTTAGCAAAAATTGAAGATTGTGCCGTTAGCTTGTATTGGCCTTCAATGGTCCAACGATCTTGGATCTTCTTGTCTGACGAAGGTGCATCTTTAAGATCTTGGTAACGGTAACCTGCGCGTGCTACAAACTGGCCAAAGTCATAAGCCACAACGGCATCGGTCCCTTTCGTTTTATCATTGCCACCCGCAAAGGCATCAAATTTTTCTTCTACATAAGTTGCACCTGCGTAGAAATCACCTAAGAAGTATTGCGCACCCACACCATAAGTTTGATATTCCTTCACTGAAGAAACGGCTTTTGGCTGAGCATCGGCTTTATTGAATTGGTACATAGCAACAGGTACTAACATACCCATATCGCCTAGCTCAATGTTGTAACGCGCGGCGGTGTTGAAACCGTAGTCAATTGAACTATTTGTAATGTAAGCCGCTGAAAAATCTAAATCACCAAAGCTATTACGGTATTGGAAAGTACCGTCTTGGCGAAATACCAATGCCGCACCAGAATCCACAGTGTTTACATTAGCACCCGCAACCACGTCACCGCCGGCGTAGAAAATATCACCAATGTCCGTAAACATGATAAGACCTGATGCAACGCGACCCGCTTCAACGCGACCGGCGTCAGCCATGTCTAAACCAGCCCACACGTAACGAGCATTCCAGCTAGTATCAGAAGAACCTGGCTCTTGGCTTAATTGATATTGCGCTTGGCCGATAACAGCCATGTTTTCGTTAACAACTTGACGACCATTAAAGCCTAAGCGCGCGTATACTGAACCTTCAGTTTCGCTATCGCCATTAACATCATCTTTGTTTACGAAGTTAGCTTCAACACGGCCGTACATATTAAGTACTGAGCCATCTTCTGCTTTGTAGATTTCAGCTGCGTTGGCTGCACCCGTTGCAAGAAGGGCGGGTACTAGTGCTGCAAGAATTGTTTTTTTCATTATTTCACTGCCTGTATATTTATTGAATGCCATCGAGTTAACATCCTCGATTTGATTGTCCGTTTTAAGTGCAGTGCTTCCGTTGCGGGGCGCATCATTACAAACAAATAAAAACTGGTCAACACAGGAATAGCAACATAAACACCTGATAATAGAGGTAAGCATGATATTAAAGTCCAACTTAAAAGCTTAATACCTCTTTATGCCACTCGCTTCGAAGCAATCGGTTTCCATTTCTTAAACGTTATCCAGCTAACTGATAAATAAGAAATTAAATCATCCTATCTGTTACTCTCTCACCACATCACGCTGCGGCTAGCAGATTAACAATATGATTTTTTATTTACAATAATATATTGAACTAAAAAAATTTTTAAACGCTTAAAAATTAAACACCTTAGTAAATGTAAAGTTGAACTCTATTTACAACATAAACATTAACTCCTTGCTTTATTTGCTAAATTTGCTGCCATACAACAGGGTTTTAACGATTGCTATTCGAACATCCTTGGGCAAAACCAGATAAGTTGTTACAATCACGCCTCATTTATTTATCGATTTCGCCATGCTAAAACCACAAGTAAAACAGCTCATTCGTGAGACCTATCAGGCAATCAGCCAATCTTTGCCCGACTATCAGGTACGTAAAGAGCAAAACTACTTGGTCGCCGAAATCGCAAAAACCTTGGCCGGTGAATACGACCCACAACGTCGGATTTTGGTGGCTGAGGCCGGCACAGGTATTGGTAAGTCTTTAGCCTATCTACTCGGCGGTTTAGCCGTGGCGCAAAACCAAAACAAAAAATTGGTTATTTCCACCGCGACAGTGACGTTGCAAGAACAGCTCATCAACAAAGATTTACCGTTTTTTTTGCAACATAGCAGCCTAAAATTCACTTTCACCTTAGTCAAAGGGCGTGGCCGCTATTGCTGCGAGCACAAATTACGCGAGCATGCCGACCCACAAGATGGACAACAGGCTCTTTGGGATGAAAAACCCAAAAAGTCTGATATTGATTTAATTAAGCGACTATTTAAGGCCTACCAAGAAGGTAAATGGCAAGGAGACCGTGACACTTGGCCGATGCCAATTGCTGATAATGTTTGGCAACAAATCATAGCCGACAAACACAGTTGCAGCCGCGCCTTGTCTCATCACCACCAATGCCCGTTTCACCGCGCGCGTGACGAGCTAGAAAAAGCTGACGTATTAGTCGTCAACCACGCGCTGTTATTAGCAGATACCGAACTCGGTGGTGGCATCATCTTACCCGACCCAGATAGCTGCTTTTATGTGATGGACGAAGCGCACCACTTGCCCAGTATCGCGCGCGACTTCGCCAGCGCCAATATCGCCATTAATGCCAGTATTAACTGGCTCGGCAAGCTAGAGCTCCTTAACCGAAAAGTAGCGCAACAAATCAGTGGCCAATCGACCATGGCGCCGGGCAGTGAAATGGTAAGTAGTGCGCTCAGCATTAAACAAGAGCTTGGCCATGTTGCCAGTTTTTTTAATGCAAATACCAGTCTATTTCAAAATGAGTCAACCTACCGTTTTGCCATGGGCGAATTACCCGAGCCCCTCACGGTACATGCCTGCGCCATCCGCGATGAAACTAAAACGTGTTTAAAAGCACTTAATAAGTTACTCAGTATCATCGCCGAGCAACTTAAAGACGGCGACATCAAAACAAAGGTTGCCGAGCCATTGATGGCCGACGTTGGCAGTAATGTGCAACGTTTAGAAAACTTTTTTCAACTTTGGTTTATGCTCGCCAAAGAGCCTACGGGGAAACACGCCCCCCTCGCTTGCTGGGCCAAACGGTTAGAGCAAGCCGATGCAGACATCATGCTCGCCGCCTCTCCCATTGAAGTGGGAGGATTACTGGAAAATCAACTGTGGTCACGCGCTGCGGGTGTATTTTTATGCTCAGCAACCTTAACCGCTTTAAACAGCTTTGATTTTTTTCGCCATCAAAGTGGCTTAAAAGAGCAAGATGGCACCCAGTACTTGCGACTGCGCTCTCCCTTTGATTACGACAAAATCACCTTACAAATCCCGCCCATGCAACACGAGCCCGGCAATGACGCCTATGATAAAGAATTATGTGAGTTGATTCCGGCGCTGTTAGCAGAAAAGCAAGGCAACTTAGTGTTATTTGCTTCGTACTGGCAGATGCGGCTAGTGGCTGAAAAAATTAAGGGCAAAGTTAAAGTGCCGCTGTTGTTACAAGGTGAATTGTCGCGCTCTCAAATGCTCGAACAATACAAAAGCCGTTGTGATAAAGGCGAAACGGCCATTATGTTTGGTACCGGCAGCCTATCGGAAGGGTTAGACTTACCGGGGCACTATCTAACTAACCTCATTATTACTAAACTGCCTTTTGCGGTGCCCACCTCGCCCGTAGAAGAAGCGCACGCAGAATGGATTGAAAGTAAAGGCGGTAATGCTTTTTTACAAATCACCATACCTGAAGCCAGTAAAAAACTGATCCAGTCCTGTGGACGATTAGTGAGAAAAGAGAACGACTGGGGCAAAATAACGATTTTAGATCGTCGCTTAGTTACCCGTCGCTACGGTAAAGGGTTGCTTGATGCCCTGCCGCCATTTAAGAGAGATATTCAATATTAATGTTTGAACTTAGTTTTGCTTTGCCCGTTGAACCAAGCTTGTTGCTGCTGTTATGCGGTGTTGGTCTGATTGCTGGTTTTATTGACGCGGTCGTCGGTGGTGGTGGTATGCTGACCATCCCTGCCCTATTAAGTGCTGGATTACCGCCTCATGTCGCCCTTGGCACAAACAAATTAGCTGCAACCTTTGCCTCGTCCACCGCAGCATGGACTTATTATAAAAAGCAGTTATTTAACCCCGCATTCTGGCGCAAATCCTTTTTAGCGACAGGGATCGGCGCAATCAGTGGCACCTTAGCCGTTAACTTTGTGAGTACTGAATTATTAGAGAAAGCTCTGCCTTTGGTCATACTGGCCACTGCTATCTACACCATATTTAGTCAATTCCCTAGTGAGAAAAGTCACTCACTGCCAAAAAATGACCCCAAACTAGCAAAGAAACAATGGCTCCAAGGCAGTATTTTAGGTTTCTACGATGGTATAGCCGGCCCCGGCACGGGGGCTTTTTGGACCGTATCGAGTATGGCTCTTTATAAAGTTAATATTTTATTGTCGTCTGGCTTAGCCAAGTCAATGAACTTTACTAGCAATTTCTTGTCTTTAATTACGTTCATCATGCTTGGCCACATTAATTGGATGCTAGGACTGAGCATGGGGGCGTGTTTAATGATAGGCGCATATTTAGGCGCACATTCTGCGATCCGCTTTGGCGGCAAGTTTATCCGCCCTATTTTTGTTTGTGTGGTGATTGTAATGGCAATTAAATTGGCAATTGAAGCATGGTAGATATTTCACAACTGTCAGCCCGTTTAGCACAACTGACCCAGCAGTGCCAAACTTTAGATAACCAATTAACAGCGCAGCAGCGGGAAAACTTTCATTTCAATAAAAGCTTGTTTGCCAAGCCAGAAAAAAGTTTAACGGGCTATTGCAATCAGGTCGGGCAAAGGCTCAAAGATCTTGAACAAGCATTAACCGAAGGAGTGTCAAACCAGTTGATAGCACATCGATGTGAAGCGCTAGCTGATCAGTTTGCTGGATTATTAAAGTTAGTCGCTCAAGCGCAAAAAGGTAACGGGCAGCTGTTTAGTCATCACCCCGCACCTGAAGAAAAAAAACTCTACCAAAAACTGCAAAAACAATATGAATACGAACGACGATTAGAGCAAATGTTGGCACATAGTAAACAGCAAGGAGCAAGACTCATTGGCGCAGAAAAACGCAGTGCTCAACAGGCTACCAAAACCTTAGAAGAAAGACTCGAACGCTGTAAAACAGCTACCTTTGCTGTTGAATTGGCGATTAGAGAATTCGAGAGCTCTAGCGCCTTTATTGGGAATTTTTAGATCATGACATTGCGTTTTTTCACCTACCTGATCTGTTTACTGAGCAGTACAGGCGTCTTTGCAGGTAGCCAAATTCAGATTCCTTCGATGTTTAAATTGCTCTATCACAACGGCGAAAAAACTCAGCTAACCTTTTATAATAAAGCGCCATTGCAACTATCTGCTGGCAGGCAACAATTGGTTTTACAATACCAACAAGCCTTTGATGGTGAAGCCGATAGCGCCTTTATCTCTGTGCCTATTGTTTTATATTTTTTTGCCAAGCCAGAGCAACAATTGCGCATACTGGCCAGCAAGCCGAGAACGGTAGAGGAGGCGCGCAGTTTTGCCCAAACACCTGAATTTAGTTTAGTGGACATGATTAAAGGCACAGAGATTGCCTTTGACACGATTTTAACGCCACGTTTTGGCTGGCAAAATGGCCCTAACATCGCGCTGCTTGATGAAATCAAAAAAGGCCAACAACAACCTGATCAACAACGTATTTTGAACCAACTTAAGCTTCTTTACCAAAGTGCGAATACAGAAAAACAGACACATTTTATCCAATGGCTAAAGCAAGAGAATCAAATTTCAAAGGAAGTACCATGAGCTTAACCAATGCCCCAAAACATATTCAATTAGCCGTTGATCTGATTCAGTTACTGGAAGAAAACCAAATAGATATGAACACAGCTGTGGCGGCGCTCGAAGTCGTACTGACGGATTGCAAAAATAAACAAGCTAGTAACAACAAGGCTAGCTGAAACCTTAACTAAAGTATTTCTCATCCATGGCTTCATCGTTTATTAACGAACAAAGATAGATTGCTGCTTGGGTTTTACTAAGCGAAAGCCGCTATACGCGGCCTCCCTATCATTAATTGTCTTTCTCAACATAGGTTGATTACAAGTCGAGTGAGCCGCATTATCATCAGTGTTATATCAATGTCTCGAATGAAGGAAACATAATGACACTCTCGGATATAGCTAATGATTACGTCGATGATTTAGGCTTGCGCCCCGCTACCTTAGATTTAGAATTTTTACAGCGTCTGAATCGCGCGCACCTTACTCATTACACCTTTAATAGCCTATCAGTAGTATTGGCGCAGGAAATGCCATTAGATGTGACGCATCTGCACAATAAAATTGTTACTCGCCGCCGCGGTGGCTATTGTTTTGAACATAATAAATTGGCGTTACATGTTTTATCAGAACTGGGCTTTGATGCACGTTTACTACTGGCTAAAGTAGTCTATAACCGAGATACTGACGTGCCCCGCACCCATCGCATTAGTTTAGTGACCCTTGATGGCGATGATTACTTATTAGATGTAGGGTTTGGTCCACTTGGTCCACGCCATCCCGTCAAAATATCAACCCCTGAAGTACAACAACAAGGTAATGAGCAATTTAGAATAGTAAATGTTGAGCGCGGCGAATTAGGCTTACAAGTATACAAAGACGGCGATTTTTTCACTCTTTATACCTTTAACTTACATCATTATTCGGAAGCGGAATGCACGCCAGCGCATTTTTACTCCCATAAATCGCCTGATGCTGCATTTGTGAATAATTTAGTAATAGCGAAAAAGTCGGATAACCAAACCGAATCGTTGCGCAATGGCACTTGGCAGCGTACCGATAATGGCACCGTAACAGAGCATACCATCGCTAGCAAAGAGCAACTGAATACGGTGATGAAAGAAGTATTTGATTTAGAAATCGACTTAGCGACCGCTGCATTTTTATTCAAAAAATTCGTGCAACCGAGTCTAAATCAATAGCCAGGTTAAGCGATTTATGAGCCATGTAATGTGGTAATTTTTCAAATGCTAGTTATTGCAATGGCCGATGACCGCACAGCAGGTGCGGTCACATAGATAGATTACTTTTTATGGTTTTTGCTTTTAAAACCCGCGTAAGGATTCTTGCTATCGCTCGATCCTTGAGCGCGCTTTTGCTCATTGCTGCGTTGACTATTGGCATTGCGCTGTTCGCTACTATATTGACTACCCAATGCATCTTGACGCTTAATTGAATCAACGCCGCGTGTCGAGAAATGACGCTTGTGACCAATTTTAACTGTCCCCAATTTCGCCGCTTTTTCTTGCTGAGCCTGTGACACTTTAGTCGAAGCATCTTCGGTCTTGCTGGAGCCCGCTAGCATAGCGGTAATATCTTGCATTTCGCTGTCGGTCAACTCACGCCATTCCCCTTTACGGATGTTTTCTAACGTCACATTCATAATACGAATGCGTTTTAACTTAGTGACGTTGTAACCTAAATATCCACACATACGACGAATTTGCTGGTTCAAACCTTGGGTTAGAGTAATGTGAAAAATAAATTGGCTTTTCTTTTTCACCGTACAACGTTGGGTAATAGTACCGAGGATCGGCACCCCTTGCGCCATACGACGCAAAAATTCATCGGTGATCGGCTTATCAACAGTGACCACGTATTCTTTTTCATGTTGATTACCAGCGCGTAAGATTTTATTTACAATATCGCCATCACTGGTTAAAAAAATCAACCCTTCTGATGGTTTATCCAAGCGACCAATAGGGAAAATACGCAGCGGATGATTAATGGCATCAATCACATTGCCATGAACGTGACGCTCAGTGGTACAAGTAATGCCTTCTGGCTTGTAATAGGCTAAGTAAACCGCTTTTTGTTTCGGCTTGACTGGTTTGCCGTTAACCAGCACGGTATCTTGCTCGGTTACTTTAACGCCCACACCAGCCACACTGCCGTTAACGTTAACTTTACCGGCTTCGATTAACTTATCGGCTTCGCGGCGCGAGCAGTATCCCGTTTCACTAATGTATTTATTTAGCCGTTTTGGCTCACTTGCTGGGTTACTCATCACCTGACTCCGAGAGAGAAAAAGCGAATTTTAGGGGGATAAAGCCACGACTGCAAATAAAACACTCGTTTAATACAAAGAACCTTAGATAAATAACGCGGGAAATTTACGCTGATAACGCGCCAACATGCTGATGTTACCTAATACGCCGCCTTGATGCAGGTATAGCATGGGAACCTTCGGCTCACGTTTAATCAACTCAGGCACCACATAAAGCCAGGCGAGGGGGTCATATAACAGCTCAAATTCCACTTTAGTTTGCCCTACCAGTTGTTGCCATATGGAAATAAATTCAACGTAAAGTTTACCAAAGTGATGTTTCTTAACGGGCACGATAATCTCAGGGTAGCGATCTAAATGAGGCGCGAGGGCTGAAAACTGCTGCTGCAAATAATCACGGTCGCCGACACAAGGACAAGTCACCACATTAAACGGTAAGTGTTTTTGTAAAAATAGCGCCGTGGTGCCCGTGCCTGAGGGGAGTACAAGATTGAGTTGCTTTATGCCCTGTTGGTGTGCCCACGCCATGATTTCTTGTGCCAATTGCGCAATGCCCCACTCCGCTTCTTGCATCCGGCCCCCCTCAGCGATAAGCACAGCATTAGGTTGATGTTGCTGCTGCCAT
The DNA here is from genome assembly GCF_030547455.1 of Motilimonas sp. 1_MG-2023. Taxonomy (NCBI): domain Bacteria; kingdom Pseudomonadati; phylum Pseudomonadota; class Gammaproteobacteria; order Alteromonadales; genus Motilimonas; species Motilimonas sp. 1_MG-2023. The sequence continues at coordinate 98,162 of NZ_JAUOPX010000013.1, forward strand.
TGCTGCAAATACGGCTCTACTTGTGCGCCTTTTACATGCGGCGGTAAGCAAATGATATTCGCGCCAAGGGACAGAGCATGCGCATAATTACCACTGGGGGATAATTGTAAAAACTGCGGTAAGTGTTGCACATAATAGTCAAGCTTTGCTCCTTTAAGCTTGGCCAGTGCCGCCAAACTTAATAGTGAATTAGCTTGCGCTGAACCATTACCAATCAGTGTTTTACCTGCCAGGTCTGTTTGCGCTAAAAGGTAGGCAAATTTGCGCGCCTTGTTACCTGAAAAATCAGGATGGAGCAGATCGTCGCGCTTTAACCAAATAGAGTGCCCAGCAAAATGAATTGTTTGAACAGGGCTAGGCTGCAATTGCATCGCAGATGTCATTAACGACAAGCAGGTGAACGGTTGGCTTGTTGGCCTTTTGCTTCCCACTCTTGTGGGGTAAATGTATGTAGCGCTAAGGCGTGAATGTCATTAGCCAACTCGTGCGCGAGTAATTCATTGATGGCGCGATGGCGAGCAATTAAACGTAAGCCTGTAAATGCTTCACTCACTAACACCACGCGAAAATGACTTTCAGCGCCGTGATCGGAGCGATGCTTGTGACTTTCATTTTCCACTTCAAGTACCACAGGGGTAAAGGCTTCGGTTAATTTGGCGGTAATTTGCTCTTGAATCACTATCTTTCCTTAAAGAGAATAAAGCACTATTTTAACGTGCTTACTATCATTAAAGCCAGCGCCGAACGCGTTGGCAGTATTGGGTAAACTCATCACCAAATAGTCGTGTAAGAGCCATTTCCTCGGGTTTTATCTGAAACTGGTTCATGTACAGCACAAATAAGGGTGCGGCAAAAAAACCGCTGAGGGTTTGTAAATAAAAAGCCCAAGTAAGCAAACAGGCCAATAAACCTAAGTACATAGGGTTACGACTGTATTGATAAACCCCCGTTGTGACTAACTTTGTCGCCTGCTCTGGGTGCATCGGGTTAACGGTTGTGTCTGAGCGGCGAAATAATTGCACCCCAGCCAGACCAAATATCAACCCGATGATTAACGTTACACCTCCCCCCAACATAGACACCAGTGCCGGTAAGCTAGCAATAGGTAACCAAAGTGATACTAATTTAGCGATCACCATCGCCACCAAAAATACGCCAACAGGTAATACTTTAAGAGATAAGGTCATGGCTGCGCCTTAGTAAAAATAAAAGTTATTCTATCGTCAATTTTCTTTTTATGACTAAAGTTTATTCAAAAACCTACAGATATAGGCATCTATTAGTGGAAAAATATTTTTAACAAAGCTAATGATTTGTTTTAAATGATATTTAGCCCATTTAACCAATACTAAAATCGTGGCTTATATTTGACTATTGATGAGCCATTGTAGTATTAATGGCCGCAATTTTCCCACCTGACCAATAATTAAACCTGATGCCTTTGGCTCAGGTTCAAAAATAGTTGGTTTTAGGTGGTTTTGGATGTAACAAGGTTGGAAGGAAGTAACATGAAAGTTGGCATCATCATGGGGTCTAAATCAGATTGGCCTACAATGAAAAACGCAGCAGATATGCTAGATCATTTCGGCATAGCCTATGAAACCAAAGTCGTTTCGGCACACCGTACTCCGCAGCTTCTGGCTGATTATGCTGGCGCTGCTGCTTCTCGCGGCCTAAAAGTAATTATCGCTGGCGCAGGAGGTGCTGCTCACTTACCTGGTATGGCTGCTGCATTTACTAGCTTGCCGGTACTGGGCGTACCCGTTAAGTCTAAAGCCCTTAATGGCGTAGATTCATTACTTTCAATTGCACAAATGCCCAAAGGCGTTGCTGTCGGCACCCTCGCTATTGGCGATCCTGGCGCTGCAAACGCAGGCTTATTGGCGGCCCAAATTCTCGCGACTAGCGATGCTGAGCTAATGAGCAAAATCGATACCTTTAGGAAAAACCAAACCGAGACAGTATTAGCTAACCCAGATCCATCTGAGGACTAAAATGAAAGTCTTAGTATTAGGTTCAGGCCAACTTGCACGTATGATGTGTTTGGCTGCAGAGCCACTTAACATTCGTACCCTAGCCTATGATGTGAATCAAGACTTAGTGGTTCACCCGATCACTCAATTACCGATGAATATGTCTTACGCTGATGCCATCAACGAAGTGGACGTGATCACGGCTGAGTTTGAACATATTCCTGCGCCAATTTTATCTTTAGCGCAGCAAAGCGGTAAATTAAAGCCCGGTGCCAATGCCATTCAAGCAGGCGGCGATCGCCGAGTTGAAAAAGCTTTACTAGGCCAAGCTAAAGTGAACAATGCTAAGCATCATCTTGTCAGCGATGAAGCAAGCTTTAATCAAGCAATCAAAACGCTCGGCTTACCCATCGTATTTAAAACCGCTAAAGAAGGTTACGACGGCAAAGGTCAATGGCGTTTAAAAGAAGCCAGTCAAGCCCAAGGGATCTGGCAGCAAATGGCTTCGGTTTTATCCAGCAGTGATGCCAGCCAAGCAATCGTTGCCGAGCAATTCGTTCCTTTTCAACGTGAAGTATCGATGATCGGCGCGCGTAATGCTCAAGGTGAAATAAAAACCTACCCGCTAACGGAAAATCATCACGAAAACGGTGTACTAAGTGTTTCCCTCGCCCTAGGTGAGAACGACGTATTGCAGCAACAAGCTGATCAAATGTTTACTGCCATTGCCCAAGCTCTCGATTATGTAGGCGTACTAGCCGTTGAATTTTTTGATTTAAATGGTGAACTGTTGGTTAACGAGATAGCACCACGCGTACATAACTCTGGTCATTGGACGCAACAAGGCTGCTATTCCAGTCAGTTTGAAAATCACATTCGCGCAGTGTGCGGTTTACCATTAGGTGATACTCAGCTTATTCAGCCTAGCCTGATGGTGAACCTATTAGGTGAAGCTCAGGTCAATAACCAAGTACTCGCCCTGCCGAGTGTTGGCGTCCATTGGTATAATAAAGAAAATAAGCCAGGGCGAAAAATGGGTCATATTAATGTTAGCGCAACAGATAAAGCAACATTAACCAATAAACTGTCGCAGCTAAAAGATCTGTTACCAATCAGCACCCATCAAGGCATTGAAGCCGTGTTAGGCAAGCTTACCAGCTAACTCGTCATGCTTTAAAACAGCAAGGTGTATATAAAAAACCAGCTTCGGCTGGTTTTTTTATCAATTTTCATCACTAAATACGGTGTGATATCAATTTTACCCAACTAAATTAGTTATAAAGTTACAACACTTTCGATCGTTAACAAACCAAAGATCGAAATACACTTAAACGTCTAAATACTGGGCTCAAATCTAGTAATTATGCAAAATTTGACAACAATGACCCCTTGTTTTTGTAACAAAACAACATTTTAAGTGGCAAAAATGGTTTCTATTACTGTAATCTGTAGCCTTATTACAGTATTTCTGAAATTTTTTTAGACTCGTATCATAGTTTTGCGAGATAAGAAACGTATTAAGAGCACCTTTTCAGTATAGTTGGGCAATAAACTTTAAGTACTTGTACAGCGTATCCGCTGATTCAAGTTAGTATGGTAGCAGCAGGTAACAGAGCAATGAATACACTCGAAAAGATCCAAAAAAGTCTCGATAGCTTCAGTAAATCTGAACGCAAAGTTGCTGAAGTGATCTTGGCATCGCCTCAAACCGCCATTCACTCAAGTATTGCTGCTTTAGCTAAGATGGCAGACGTCAGTGAACCAACTGTAAACCGTTTTTGTCGCCGTTTAGACACCAAAGGTTTCCCTGATTTTAAATTACATTTAGCGCAAAGCTTGGCTAATGGCACGCCTTACGTAAACCGTCATGTTGATGAAGATGATGGCCCAGATGCTTATACATCGAAAATTTTTGAATCCTCGATGGCCTGTTTAGACGCAGCAAAAAATTCTTTAGACATTGCAACGGTGAATCGAGCGGTTGACGTATTAACTCAGGCAAATAAGATTTCTTTTTTTGGTTTGGGTGCTTCCTCTTCTGTCGCCCATGATGCACTGAACAAGTTTTTTCGCTTTAACATTCCCGTGCAGTGCTTTGATGATATATTAATGCAACGCATGAGCTGTATTAATAGTGGTGAGGGCGATGTAATAGTGTTGATTTCTCATACTGGTCGCACCAAATCATTGGTAGAAATAGCCAGTTTGGCCCGTGAAAACGATGCGACGGTGATCAGCTTAACAGCGAAAGACTCTCCCCTAGCACGAGAATCAAACCTAGTGTTATCGATGGATGTCCCCGAGGACACCGATATATATATGCCAATGGCATCACGCCTAGCCCAGTTAGTACTGGTGGATGTATTAGCGACCGGCTTCACCCTGCGCCGTGGTATTAAGTTCAGAGAGAACTTGAAAAAAGTAAAAGAGAGCATTAAAGACTCTCGCTTTGAAAAACCAAGTTTTAACTAAGGGCTCTGATGAGCCCTTTTTTTTGCTTTCTATTTGTCATTTGCTACCCAGCAAGCTGGCGTAGCCTAAGTTTAAAACATGGAGTTATAACATGACCAGACGTACCAAAATTGTTACCACCCTTGGCCCAGCAACCGACAGAGATAATAATTTAGAAAAGATTATTGCCGCTGGTGCAAATGTGGTGCGAATGAACTTTTCCCATGGCAGTCCAGAAGACCATGTTAAACGCGCACAAGAAGTGCGTGATATTGCGAAAAAGTATCAAAAACAAGTGGCAATTTTGGGCGACTTGCAAGGCCCTAAAATTCGTATTTCGACCTTCAAAGACAAAAAGATTAACTTAGCAGTAGGCGACTTATTTTGTTTAGATAGCGACTTCCCTAAAGGTGAAGGCAACCAAGAAAAGGTTGGCTTGGATTATAAAGAACTGCCTAAAGACGTGGTACCAGGTGATATCTTACTCCTTGATGATGGCCGTGTGCAGTTGCAAGTAGAAAGTGTTAACGGTAACTGTGTTAACACTAAAGTAACCATTGGTGGTGCTTTATCAAATAATAAAGGCATTAATAAAAAAGGTGGTGGATTAAGCGCTGCAGCCTTGACTGAAAAAGACAAACTAGACATTAAAACCGCGGCGTTGATTGATGTTGATTACTTAGCCGTTTCGTTTCCACGTAATGGTGAAGACATGCGCTATGCCCGCCAACTGGCTAAAGAAGCGGGTTGTAACGCCAAACTGGTCGCCAAGGTTGAGCGCGCAGAAGCCGTTGCTACCGATGAAGCTCTAGAAGACATTATCATGGCCTCTGACGCTGTGATGGTTGCTCGTGGTGATTTAGGGGTTGAAATTGGTGATGCGAACCTAGTGGGTGTGCAGAAAAAAATGATCCGCATGACGCGTAAATTAAACCGTGTGGTGATCACCGCAACACAAATGATGGAGTCAATGATCAGCGCCCCCATGCCAACCCGTGCCGAAGTGATGGACGTCGCAAACGCAGTATTAGATGGCACGGATGCGGTCATGTTGTCAGGTGAAACAGCGGCGGGAGACTTTCCTGTAGAAACGGTGAAAGCCATGGCTGAGGTGTGTATTGGCGCCGAAGCGCACCCCAGTATCAATGTGTCGAATCATCGCATGAATTATACCTTTTCTTCCATTGAAGAGACGATTGCGATGTCGACCATGTATGCTGCGAACCACATGAAAGGGGTTAAAGCGATTGTCGCATTAACTGAATCAGGCTCTACGCCACGTTTAATGTCACGAATCAGCTCCGGCTTACCGATTTACGCCCTATCACGCAATCAAAAAACACTCAGTTTATGTGCTTTGTACCGCGGGGTAACGCCAATAGAATTTTGTAGCGGCGACACGGTGGCCAGTATAGAGATAAATAAACAAGCCATAGATAAATTAAAAGCCGAGGGATACTTAGATACAGGCGATCAAGTGTTATTCACCCATGGTGATCTGTACAACAAAGGCTGTACCAATACCTGCAAAATTTTAACGGTCGAATAATACTGAATTAAGCTAACCTACTGCTAGCCCACTTAATTTTTAGTTAAGTGGGCTTTTTGTATATCATATTTTCGTGGTTATATTTGCTATACAAATTACAGCTTATCAAACACATCAACCGCGACAGCTTTATCTATTAAAGCCAGAGAGGTGACTAACAATTCGAACTCGTGCGCATTAATAATCCCTAACGCTAGGCCTTGCGCAATGTTGTCCGCCATGGTCTCACCAGCGATGGTTTTATCTTTAATAGCCTTAATAAGTTTACGCTCTGCATCTAGTGCCGCCAAGCGGGCTTTAAAGCTTCGCTCGACAATGCCTGTCGCATCATTTTCGTCATCACCGATGTAACACAAATGCGTTATAGCGTCACGCAGTTCACAATCCGACATCATGGTCTGGCATATCTCTTGAGCAAGTTGATCCGATGGCAAACGATAATTAATGCCCCAAGGAAACAGCACTGTTTTTAAAACACGACTGATCCAAGGCTGACTAAAATTGTCAAAAAAGCCATCAAATGCCTGACCAATTTGATACAAATTATATTGTATGTTGTAGTGAACAAAAGGGATATCGCTACTAGGCGAGCCACGGTCATGAAACCATTTCAGGCTAGCAGAAGCCAAATATAAATGACTTAGCACATCACCTAAACGAGCCGAAATCATTTCCTTACGCTTTAAATCACCACCTAAAACCAACATAGAAACATCCGCCGTTAGGGCAAGAGCTCGGCTCATTCTCGTGAGCTGGCGATAGTATGTGGCCATTTTATTGTTAACTGGCGCGCCAATTAGTTTGCCCGCAGTTAAACCTTGCCAAGCCCCCATTAAGCTATTACCCATAGCAAAACCAATGTGCTTAATTAGCACTTGATCAAACTTGGCTAAACCAACTTGTGGATCGGGCTCCGCTGCAGCGGCTAACTCTGATAAAACATAAGGGTGACAGCGAGTGGCTCCTTGACCAAAAATCATTAAACTGCGCGTTAAGATATTCGCGCCCTCTACCGTGATCGCTATTGGAATTCCTAAGTATGCGTGGCCTAAGTAATTTTGCGGCCCCAATTGAATTGCCTTACCGGCATGTATATCCATTGCATCGCTGAGCAGTGTGCGGCCCATTTCTGTCATGTGGTACTTTGCAATGGCCGTAACAATAGCGGGTCGCTGCCCCATGTCGAGCGCTGTGGTCGTTAAGGTACGAGCGGCCTCCAGTTGATAGGTAAACGCACCAATACGCGCCATATTCCCTTGTACGCCTTCAAACTTACCAATCGGCAAGCCGAATTGGTGCCTAACAAGTGCATAAGCACCAGTCATACGCGTGGACAAATGGCCACACGCCGCGCCTAATGCGGGCAATGAAATCCCCCGTCCTGCCGACAAACACTCCACCAACATACGCCAACCTTTACCGGCATATTGCTGACCACCAATGATCCAATCCATTGGGATAAACACATTCTGACCTTGAGTCGTGCCATTTTGAAACGCCAGCCCCATCGGGTAATGACGCTGACCAATAATGACACCTGGATGGTCGGTCGGAATCAAAGCACAGGTAATTCCTAGGGCTTTGGTTTCCCCTATCAAGCCATCAGGATCATATAATTTAAACGCTAAACCAAGCACACTGGCAACGGGGGCAAGGGTGATATACCGCTTGTCCCAGGTTAAACTTATGCCTAAAACTTGCTCGCCTTGATAATCGCCGTAGCAAATAATACCTTTATCAGGAATGCTACCCGCATCGGATCCCGCATTTGGGCCGGTTAGCGCAAAACAAGGCACCTCTTCACCTTTCGCTAGCCTTGGTAGCCAGTATTTTTTTTGCTCTAAGGTGCCGTAATGACTTAACAGTTCACCCGGACCGAGAGAGTTTGGCACCATTACCGTTACCGCTACCGACAAACTTCTGCTAGCAATTTTACTGACAATGGTTGAATTGGCTAAAGCTGAAAAACCTTTACCACCAAACTCAGGGTCAATGATTAGCGCAAAGAAACCTTCTTTACGAAGATATTGCCAGACAGCTTCTGGTAGCTTGTGGTCTTGCTGTACTATTTGATAATCATCAACCATGGCAAGCAGTGTATTCACTTGGTTGTCGAGAAAGCGTTGCTCTTGTTCGGTTAATTTGGCTTGCGTGTAGCCATGTAGACGCTGCCAGTCAGGCTTACCGGCAAACAATTCACCATCCCACCATACGCTTCCTGCTTTCATTGCTTCTTGTTCGGTCGCAGAAAGGGGCGGCAAGATTTTTTTAAAATAGCCGAATATTGGCCCCGAGATAAGCACCTGACGCACAGGTGCGAAAACAAAAATAATGACTAAACAGACTAATAAGAGTAACAAGATTTCCATACAACCCCCCAAACCAATGCAAATGACAATGGCGACATTTACCTAATCGCGTTAGGTGTGTTCAATCAAGGCTAGATAACAATCTCCATACTGTAAATATACGCCAGAGATGTAAAGTGAGTGCAGATGAAAGTGGAAATGATTAATTATTACTGATATGTCAGCAAGTTATTAATAAGCCACCTAAAGTCGATTGACCTTTTTGATAGTATAGGTGGCCTATTTTAGTTTGCTTAACTTAATGTGTAAGTTGTGATGAAGCAAGCCAAGTGCTGCTTAAGTGATTATTTGAACTTGAATGTATCGCTTCAGGCTTTCCCGTCAGCATTTCAGGAGTAACAAGCAAAATACCTTTGTCTGACACGCAATACTTTTTCTGATCCTGTACAGGATCATACCCAATCACTGTCCCAGAGGGTACTTGACAGCCTTCTGCTAATATCGCGCCCCTTATTTTACAATCACGACCAACGTTGACCGATGGCAGTAAGATGCAACCGTCAAGTTGGCTTCTTTTCTCTACTCTAACGCGTGAAAATAGCAGAGAATTTTTAACTTTAGCACCAGAGATAATACAACCAGCTGACACCACTGAATCGACCGCTTCACCTCGGCATCCTTCATCATCAAACACAAACTTGGCACCCGGTAGCTGCTCTTGGCAAGTAAAAATAGGCCAGCGCTCATCATATAAATTTAACTCTGGACTCACGCTAACTAAATCCATATTGGCTTGATAATATTCATCAAGGTTGCCGACATCTTTCCAATAGTGCTGTATACCATCAGAAACCGAGTTAAACACATAGGCATACACGTTATGATGCTGTATCGCTTCAGGAATAATGTCATAACCGAAATCGTGTTTTGAATTATCGTTGTTTGCGTCCGCGATCAGCATTCGCTCTAAAACGTCAATATCAAAAATATAAATCCCCATTGAACATAAGGCGTGTTCATTATCTCCAGGAATGAGAAATGGCGAAGCCGGTTTTTCTTCAAAAGCGGTGATCCGCTGCGCCTCGTTAATTTGACAAACGCCAAAGGATTTAGCGCGCTCAACATCAGAGCAAATCGTCGCTACAGTAAGCTCTGCTCCTCGTCTGACATGCTCTGCAAGCATTAAGCTGTAGTCCATTTTATAGATATGATCCCCCCCCAAAATCAATACATGTTTACAGCCCTGTCGACGTAGCAAATCTAAATTTTGAAACACTGCATCGGCCGTACCTTTGTACCAATCATCGCCCTTTTGCTGCTGGGCAGGCACTATCCCTACATATTCGCCAAGCTCCCAGCGCATATGGCCCCAAGCTCGTTGTAAATGAAATACTAAGTCACAGGCTTTGTATTGAGTGAGAACATCCACACGACGAATGCCCGAGTTAATACAATTAGAGAGAGTAAAATCTATAATTCGGTATTTGCCGCCAAAAGGAATACCAGGTTTAGCTCGATTATGAGTAAGGTGTTTCAGGCGTTTGCCTTTACCTCCCGCAAGGACAATAGCAACGGTATCTCTCAGTTGAGCACTCGCTGCATAGGTAGCATTAAACATGACGCGCGATCTCCTAAAATGCGGTTTTATTGCATTTATATTTATTTTACATTAAGTCTATTAGGTATGAGCGACGGGTCAGATCCTGTCAAATATTTAGATGGTAATTTAACCAGTAAGCGACGGTTGTTTGACCAAAATCAAGGCGTGTATTTTTTATCTTTTTCACGCTGGCGCCAATTGAGAATTTGCACTATCAAGCCCGCTCGTGATACGAGAAAATACTGACTCACCTCAATTCTACTTAAACTTTATGTGGTCGAGTTCAAAGATGTTTATACGGCTAAATTCGTGTAAAGGGATAAAAACGTAAAGGGAATGGGAGTAGGTAATCCGATTTTTTAGTAAGTACCTGCTGCTTCACTTATCCATCAGCCAAAACGCTAACTCAGGCGGAATAACTTGAGATAACTGCTTAAAATGCCATCTTCAAATTCAACTGCCGAGTGAATGCCATTGTCATCACTGCCAACAATATCAAATTCGTAGAGATGTTTGTCAGCTTGAATGGCAACATTGACAACGCCATTGTTCAAGGTCCAGCGACCCGTTAACGTTGCGCGATCAAACAGCGCAATATCTCGAAGCGTACCATTGGCATAAAAATGCATTTCTGTGGTGTGGCCACTTGGGTTCGTTTTCACCCAAACAGTATTGACGATTTCATGCTTAATAAGAGGCCGTTTACTTTGTAACCAAAGTACATATTCCCCTTTGGTAGAGACATAGCTTTTCAATTCTTCATCAAAAGGCGAGCTGGTATTCCAAAACGGCGAAGTATGCCCTTCCACCTCACGAGAATAAAGTAAAATTTTCTTATCTAATTCAGACCATTGCTGCGCTAACATTGATGTATTCTCGCTATTAAAAATCAGTGAAGGAAGCATATTAAAGGTCCACTTATTTCTAACCTTTACCTTTAGGCTTGGTTAGCATGACCTCCTGATAGGATAGAAAATAGGCACGAAACTGCCGACTAAGATAAATAAACTGAGAGCCACAACAAAAAAAAAGCAGCCTATTTGGCTGCTTTTTCGATCTGTATCGAGTTTTTAATTCTGAGCTATCAATTAATCGTCAGTCTTTTTAGCCGCCGCCTTTTTCTTGGTCATCTCTTCAACCCACTTACCATCGATATACTTTGCCACCCAACCAGTAGGCTTTTTATCCACTTCTGTCATGACATACTGCTCTTTGGTTTTACGACTATAGCGAACTACCGCTGGCAAACCATCAGGGTCAGCTTGTGGGGCATGGGTTAAGTATTCAAATTTGGGTGACAATCTATCTTTAAATTGCACAAGCTCAGAGACTAAAGGAGCACGGGTTTCACGAGATTTAGGGAATGTACTTGCCGCTAAGAAAATACCTGACGCACCATCACGCAAAATAAAATAGGCATCGCTGTTCACACAAGGCAGTTCTGGTAAGTGCACTGGGTCTTCTTTTGGCGGCGCAACTTCACCACTTTTTAAGATCTTACGGGTGTTTTTACATTCTTCATTAGTACAACCCATGTATTTACCAAAACGGCCATTTTTCAACTGCATATCTGAGCCACACTTGTCACACTCAACAATCGGGCCGTCGTAGCCTTTTATCTTGAATTTGCCTTGCTCAACCTGATAGCCATCACATGATGGGTTATTACCACAAACATGTAATTTACGGGTCTCATCGATGAGGTAACTGTCCATTGCCGTACCGCATTTATCACAACGACGTTTAGCCATGAGCGCTTCAGTTTCAGCATCTTCACCTTCAGCAATGGCTTCTTCACCTGGGGTAAGGTTTATGGTGGTTTTACATCTTTCTTTTGGCGGTAAGTTATAACCCGAACAACCCAAGAAAACACCGGTACTGGCGGTGCGAATACCCATTTCACGGGCACAGGTTGGGCAACTAATGTCGGTGATCACCATTTCATTCGGTGGCATACCACCTTCTTCTTCTGGCTGCTCTGCGAGGGCTAATTTTTGGCTAAAGTCGCCATAAAATGAATCTAATAAATCTTTCCAGTTTTCCTCACCGTTAGCGACTTTGTCCAAATCACCTTCCATTTCAGCGGTAAAATCATAGCTCATCAATTTTTCAAAACTACCCACCAAACGGTCAGCAACGATTTCACCCATTTTTTCGGCATAAAAACGACGGCTTTCAACCTTAACGTAACCACGATCTTGGATCGTAGAAATAATACTGGCGTAAGTGGAGGGGCGACCGATGCCGCGCTTTTCTAACTCTTTAACTAAAGAGGCCTCGCTGTAACGCGCAGGTGGTTTAGTGAAGTGCTGTAATGGTTCCAGCTTCACTAAGTTGAGATTCTCACCCTTGTTAATATCCGGTAAATGCACATCTTCGCTGTTTTTTCGTACCGCTGTTTGCACCCGAGTCCAACCATCAAAACGTAAGATGCGACCCTTGGCTTTTAAGTGGTAATCACCTGCGGCAACAGTCAAGGTAGACGAATCGTATTTTGCCGGTACCATTTGACATGATACAAACTGACGCCAAATTAACTCATATAAGCGCTGTGCGTCACGGTCAAGGCCCTGAATATCATTTTGGGACACTGACACATCTGAAGGACGAATCGCTTCATGGGCTTCTTGAGCGCCTTCTTTGCTGCCATACTTGTTCGGCTGCTCCGGCAGGTATTTCTTACCGTAATTATCTTCTATATATTCACGCGCGGCATCAACGGCATCTTTACTCAAATTGGTTGAGTCGGTACGCATGTATGTGATGTAACCCGCTTCGTATAAGCGCTGGGCTAACATCATGGTTTTCTTTACACCAAAGCTTAAACGTGTACTCGCTGCTTGTTGCAGCGTTGAAGTAATAAATGGCGCTGAAGGTTTGCTGGTAGTGGGCCTGTCTTCACGGCTCAGCAGACTAAATTTACTGCCTTGTAATTCACTGACTGCCGACATGGCTTGAGTTTCGTTGGTTGGCTTAAATGCAGCCCCTTGGTATTTAGCCACTTCCATGCGTAACTCGTCACCTTTAGGGGTGGTCAGGTCAGCATGTAAATCCCAAAACTCTTCTGGGTTAAAAGCCTTAATTTCGCGCTCTTTGTCTACTACAAGGCGTACAGCAACAGATTGTACTCGGCCTGCTGATAAACCTCGCGCGACTTTTTTCCATAACAGAGGCGATGCCATGTAACCCACTACACGGTCAAGAAAGCGACGTGTTTGCTGGGCATTTACACGGTCGATGTTCAGCTCGCTTGGTTGGCTAAATGCTTCTTGAATTGCAGATTTAGTGATTTCGTTAAACACAACGCGTTGATATCTGTCGTCTTCGCCGCCGAGAACTTCGCGCAGATGCCACGCTATTGCTTCTCCTTCGCGGTCCAAATCCGTTGCGAGATAAACCATATCGGCTTTATCTGCGAGCGATTTCAACTCATTAACTACTTTCTCTTTGCCCGGTAGAATTTCATAGTGAGCTTCCCAATCTTTATTAGGGTCGATGCCCATGCGAGCAACTAACGCTGCATAATCTTTGGTTTTTTTCAGTGCAGCCTTTTCTTCAGCTGACAAACCTGCCGTAGAGGTTTTAGCTTTAGCGGTCGTTTTTTTGGCGCTGCCACTGGTTGGCAGATCTCGAATATGCCCGACGCTCGACTTAACAACAAAATCCTTCCCTAGGTATTTGTTGATCGTTTTCGCTTTGGCTGGTGATTCCACAATAACTAGCGATTTGCCCATAAATTCAGCTTAACTCTGGTAATGAAAATTAAAAAATGGCCGCAAGTACTCTACCTGTACTACGTTCGACACTTATATAGATTGCCTATAACTGCTGTAAGATCAACTGTCATTTCTATTTATAATTCAGCAGCGGATTGTAGCCACGAGACCACGCATTGCAACCCTCTAAATATGAAAATGCGTTGGAATACCGCTTTATGTCAAGAAAAAAATATTTTTTCTTTTATCAATCGGTTCGCATTTTATTCCTTTATTACACTAAATTTAGAACTAAGACGAGCCTAAAAAGCGATGCCTAATGAAGACAGTTGAAATGAATTTTGATGGCCTAATTGGGCCAACCCATAACTATGCTGGACTGGCTTTTGGCAACCTTGCCTCAACGGCAGCAGCGCAGCATACTTCAAGTCCAAAGCAAGGGGCATTACAGGGTTTAGAAAAGATGCGACTACTGCATCAACTGGGCGTACCACAAGGCATTTTACCGCCATTGCAACGGCCGTATTTCCCGACCTTAAAGCAGCTCGGTTTTAGTGGCACAAAATCAAATATAATCAAGCAAGTAGCCAATACAAACCCCACTTTACTGGCAAGCTGTTATTCCGCCTCAAGTATGTGGGTTGCCAACGCCGCCACCGTGTCTGCCAGTCAAGATTGCCAAGATGGTAAATTACACTTCACACCGGCTAATTTAATCAGCCAATTTCATCGCTCTATCGAACCTCATGACACCGCCGCAATGCTAAAAGCCGTTTTTGCCCATACCGACTATTTTGTGCACCACCCAGCCCTGCCACCTCACCCCGACTGGGCCGATGAAGGAGCGGCAAATCACACCCGATTGAGTTTGAATAATCAGCAAATGGGCCTTAACATTTTTGTCTACGGTCAAGCTAAAAGCACAACATTAACACCGCATATATTTCCTGCTCGGCAACGGTTGGAAGCCAGCCAGATAATTGCTCAATCACACGGATTAACTCCTCAGCGAACCTTATTTTTGCAACAATCTCCCCAAGCTATTGACCAAGGAGTATTTCATAACGATGTTATCTGTGTTGGCCACAAAAATTGCTTATTTTATCATCAACACGCATTCGCCGATGAAACGCTATTATTGCCCTTTTTAACCAAGCACTCAGCGCAACAAAACTGGCAACTTATCAGGGTACTAGAGTCTGAAGTTAGCATAAAAAATGCAGTCGAAAGTTATTTATTTAATAGCCAAATTGTGACGACAAAAGACAATAAAGTAGCTTTGATCGCGCCGCAAAACTGCGCAAGAAACAAACAAGTATCGGCGTATTTAATTGCTTTAACTCAATCTGATAGTGCTATTGATGAGGTCCATTTTGTCGATTTAGATCAAAGTATGAATAACGGTGGC
Organism: Motilimonas sp. 1_MG-2023; assembly: GCF_030547455.1. Classification (NCBI taxonomy): domain Bacteria; kingdom Pseudomonadati; phylum Pseudomonadota; class Gammaproteobacteria; order Alteromonadales; genus Motilimonas; species Motilimonas sp. 1_MG-2023. The sequence goes on from NZ_JAUOPX010000013.1 coordinate 113,168, forward strand.
GGGCCAGCTTGCTTACGCTTAAGAGTATGTGTAACAGAAGATGAATTAGCAGCTATTAACCCTGCTTGTCATTTTAATTTAGATCGATACGAGGCCCTGAAAGAGTGTATTGAGCGCACTTATCCAGACCGTCTTACTTCTCGCGACTTAGGCGATCCAGCACTACTTAAAACTACGCAAGCTGCACTAACCGAAGTTGGTAAAATATTAGGCGTGTCAGAACTTTACCAATTTTAAATGAAAATTAATTGGCCAAGTGCGCTTTTATTAGCAAGTTTCTAGGGGTAATTGAAAAATCGCAAAAGCGCATAACGTCAACTTGGTAACCAGCCTCTTGCAAAAACAAAGCACGATCGAGAATAAGCCAATATTCGAGTGGTTTACGAAAGCGCTGCCTCACTAACTCCATACGCGCTAAACCTTGGCGCTGTGTTTCGCCCAATGCCAGTGAATCCAGCAACAAACTAGCATCAAAGGGGATGGATTTTTCTGCACATGCCCAGCGACAAAAATCTTCATAGCTATGTGTTAGCAAAGACTTCGCAAAATTTGGCAATGGAGTATAAACCTGCTTTTCGGTCACTAAGCTCACATAATGAGAAAAGCTTAAGCGCCAAAGTAACTCAGTGTCACGCAGCCGCTGCCCCCTAGCGCCTGTGGTAACGATTTGTTGTAGCGGAAGTTTTAGATCTAATTTACTTAAGGTTAGCTGTTGCTGCTGCGCTAATTGGCTCATGCCGGTGTATTGTTCATCTCGAATCAAATGATAACAACAAGGGCATACCAGCACAGCTGGCACTTTTTGCTGTTTAGCCATGAATAACAATTGCATATGTAACTGGCCGCAAGCATGTAATGCCATCACACCGCACTGCTGATGAACGTAATTACTGACATCATCTTGAAGCACGTCAGCATGAATAAAGTTTTGTTGGCAATGGTGTTGCTCAGCCAAGCGTTGACCACTCTCACAAAGGCTCTGTTGCCACTCTATTGAACTCACTTGATGAACGGGTCCAAACAATGCTGCGCGCCCTAGGTGGCCTTTACCGGCACACCACTCTAGCCAATGGTTAGGCGACGACGGTAACTGAGCCGTAAACGCGGTTATTTGTGATAGCTTACGCCCTTTAATGCCGTTAGTAAGCCAAAAAGGTAATGCATTCGTCACGGGTGCGGGGGTGGATAACCAGTCATCCTGAAGAGCAACAAGATCAGGTAAAAAAGGGGCTATCCAATTTTCAGCTTGGTCATCATTATTAAGCAACAGGTTTAAGCTTGCCGGTGGTAACGCAAATAACGCATCCCCTAATTCACGGTATGTGTGCAGCCAAGGCGGTGTGGAATGTGCAAAAGGGACATATTGCCACAAGGCACAATAGCGTTTTAAAACCGCACTGAGCCGCTCAAAATGGTTACTAAGCAAGAAGATCCCCGAGATAAAATGACAAACACAAAAAAGCCAGTGATCAAACTCGAACACTGGCTTTTTATCAAACGCGATTTACGCTAACAATTAGAATAAACGATTTGATAAATCATACAAGTCTTGACGGAATGGGCGACGCATAGTGGTCAAACATTCAATAATGTTATGATGCACCAGCTGGCCTTTTTGAATACCCACACAGCGAGCACTCTCACCTTTTAACAAAAGCTCTACTGCATAGCTACCCATACGGCTTGCTTGTACGCGATCCCATGCGTTAGGCGCACCACCGCGCTGAATGTGGCCTAAAATAGTGGCACGTGTTTCACGGCCTGTTGTCTTCTCGATGCGCTTGGCCATTGCGTTCACGTCGGTCATTAGCTCAGTGATCGCGATAATAGCGTGTTTTTTTCCTTTGGCTTCACCGTCTTGAATTTGCTTGAGAAGCTCATCTTCATCAAAATCTACTTCAGGTACTATGATGTATTCCGAGCCGCCTGCAACCGATGCCCATAATGCTAAGTCACCACAATGGCGACCCATGATTTCAACAATTGAAATACGGTTGTGAGAAGAAGAGGTATCACGTAAACGATCTATCGCATCAACCACAGTGTCTAGTGCAGTCATAAAACCGATAGTGTAGTCCGTACCTGAAATATCGTTGTCGATGGTGCCCGGCAAACCGATACAAGGAAAGCCCATTTCACTTAGTTTCATCGCGCCCATGTATGAGCCATCGCCGCCGATCACTACGAGCGCTTCGATGCCATGCTTTTCAAGGTTTTTGATCGCTTCTTTACGGATACTTTCTTCTTTAAATTCAGGGAAACGAGCTGAGCCTAATACAGTACCACCGCGGTTGATTACATCAGATACATCATGACGGCCCATAGGTTTGATTTTGTCATGATATAAACCGTAGTAGCCACCGTAAATACCAAATACTTCCATGCCTTCTGATAAACCAGCTCTTACCACAGCGCGTACCGCTGCATTCATACCTGGAGCATCGCCACCACTGGTTAGTACGCCTATTTTTTTAATCACTTGCTACCTCGACCAATTTAAATCAAAATTTTCCTAACAGCCCGATAATTTTATCCAGCTGCTACCTGCATTCTTGGAGTCTCTCACTCTCTTCAATTCACATCAGGAGAAAACCTCCTTAGTGTACCTATTTTTTTGTTTATTGTAGTTAGTAGATCAATATAAATTTCAGTTCTCACCTATTTTATGGCTAATCAAAGCAAAATTTTTGTTAAAGAACCTACTGATAACGAACTTTGGCTCATTATGATGTAATAAATCCACTTTTTCTTTGTTCTTTCGCAAAAACATCGCGCCATAATCAGCCTTTTTAGCCATTAAGGGTAGATAATGATAAAAAAACACTACATGAGTAATTGAAGCTCTCCTGCCCTGCCAGAGGATCTCAGACCGAGATAAAGCGCACACTCTGTTGAAATAAATGTGGTTAATAAGTGAAAACCCTACTTGCAGATGGAACTAATAAAGCAGATAGTTGTCAAACTCGTTGGATCTAGCATTTAACTCCGTCTTATTGCGGTATAAAGCAGGCTAACTGAGTATATTCACTAGATTGTCATTTTTTTGCCCCATAACTGTCATTTTTTCAGGGCAAGTTAAGAAGCTAAATTAAACAAACAATAAAGAAAGAAGAGAGAATTATATTATGCAAAACAAAAAACGAAACCTACGTAACCGACACCTTTGGTTCAGTTTATGGAATCCAAAGCAACAAGACCTACCACACTTATGTGACGGTCAACAAAGACCTATTCGAAACAGCGGTCGTTAATACCACTGTCCGCCCGACTAATGATTAACCGAATATAAGTAACAACATTTATCACTCGCCACATGGCAGTATCAGCAGTCACGGTTAATCAATAAGAAAAGCCCAACGGTTAATCCTTTGGGCTTTTTTGTTTCAACTAGGTTACGAGTGTAACTTAGTTCATGTAACGCGATTCAAAAGATACGACAGCTTCACCATCGCTATTATTCAGTGTTAGTGTTTCACCTTCAATGGTAAAGCTAACCACGTTAGCCATTGCATTTAAATAAGCTTGCTCCTGCTCCATCCCGTTAACACACATTTTGCGAGTACCCGCTAACGGTGTCAGGGTGACTTGACTACCCTTCACTTCATAATTTCCCATAAAGTTGTTACAGCCCGAAAATCCCCGAACTTGGTTTTCTTGAGTCATAAACTGCACAAACATTTCCCGCGCACCTTCAAAGGACGGCACGTCTTGCTTGCCTATTTTCATTAGTTTCCAATAAGTATTGGTAAACTCAGCGGCCACCGCCGTTTGTTCAACTTGCTTCACAATTATCTCAAATGGTTGCTTGGCTTCGTTAGCGAAAGGATCTAAATGTTCTGTTGATGTATACAACAGATTTTCATTCAATTTGATCGTTGCTCGAAGGCTATAACGATGGTTGTCTTTGATTTCATTTAAGTCATAATCAAGTACTAAGGCATAAGGAGGGCCGCCCTGAGCTTTCATTGATTGCTGCGCCAAAATATCTGATTTGCTATCTGCTTTTGACACATCCAGCAGGCTTACCTCAACAACTGCGCCCGGCTCTAACATGCTTCGATCTAAATAAAGAACTTGTATCGCAAGCGGTTTCATTTGGGTTGCCTTTGTTGATGTGCTTTCTTTGGTTGTGCCCTGCTGCGCTTCGCTTGTACCCACGCTTACAGCAGCTATGTCTGCTGGGTTGGTGTCAGCCTTTTCATTACATCCTTGCAAAAAACTTGCTGAAAGTAATACAGATGACGCCACAATTATGGTGTTTACCTTATTCATTGACACTCCTTCAGAGGAAATGGTTATCGCGAGTTATGTCACTTATCATGATGATTTGCCGTTATTAAGTGAAATAAAGAATTGTCATAGTAATTATGAATGACAACGTTAACCCATTATTACTTTGCATAAGTAGTAAATAATGCTGTACTTGCGTCGCAAATTTAATTCGACCAAAGAGATCTTAATTGATGACTGACCATGCTGCTATCGACGTGCCCTTTTCCTTTCGCCATCAATGCTGGTTTTGCGCTGAGCCGAGTAAGCAAAGTTTAAACTTCCCTTTACATGAAGATGAAATCGCCCTTTGTGAGCACATACCGCTACAGCTACCGTGCTGCCCTGAGTGCTTGAGCATCGCTAAGCAACATAAATGGTCCACTACCCATTTCGACATGTTCAGATCAAAGCTTAAAAAAGCCTTGGCCCTACGCTATAAAAAGCATTTAGACATAGGTAACAATTGGACCAAAGAAGAGCTAGAGCAAAGTGAATTTAACGGCAAAGCCTTTGAAGGCTTTAAAAAAAGCGCTTGGATGATGTTTGAAATTGCCCAAGGGAGAATGGAGTTTCAAGGTTGGCCCATTATCGTTAATGGCCTTGAAATAAGCGCCTTCACCCAACCAAGTTTTAGCTTTGATGGCGAAGAGTTTCCTCATTTAGAAGCCGCGGTTCAAGAATACGCCAAACGCTTCCAAATCAATCCTGCCTATCTCTCTGCTGTGGTTGATAAAATTGGCTCTACTCGGTTTTCAGCTGCAATTAGGCATTGCCGCATACACCCTCTCGACGAGCCAGAGGATTTAGCTTTATTGGTGAGTTTAGTAAATTAAATCAACCTCATTGCAGTGTCAAAAAACCTGGGCAAACGCATGAATATTTTTTGAGGGTTTAGTGGTATTTTCTTAGACGAATATCTGCGGCAAGGAGGCAGCAGTTAAGCCATCAACAGCTTTTGAGGGATGATTTCACGGCGTTTCGTATAAGAATATTCCACTTTGTTCGCTTTGTTGATTGTATTTTGTACACTCATGCGCTCGCCCTGTCAAAAAACCAACTCTGTCAATATTTATTGATAATTATCCCCCACTGAGTTGGCGATTATTTGGCTAAGCTGAGTATAAGACAAACCACTTTGCTGCTGCAGTTCGTTAAATGCCTGTTGACACTGTTGCAGACCTTTTTTACTTGTAGTGCCAACGTCTAACGCTCCTTGTGAGCGTAAATAGCCTTCGACATCTTTGGTTAAAATAAAAGTATCTACGCCAAGTTTACGCAAACTGTAGGCCGCAATATTACCACCAAGGCGGGCGCCATGTTGTTTTAAATAAAGCCAAAGTCCAGTCACGTCATTACTGGGCCAATGAGCAACAAAGTTTGCAAATGAGCCATGCTCCCTAGCCAACTCCAGAATCATTTGCGCATTTTGTGGCACTGTGACAATTTTTTGTCTAGCTCTCACGATCCGCGTATCTTGGCACAGTTTTTCAATATGCTGATCATTAAGCAGCACCATTTTTTCTGGTGCAAAACCAAAGAAGGCCTCCTCAAAACCAGGCCATTTGTTACGCACAACCGACCAAACGAAACCAGATTGAAAAATAGTTTGCGTAAACGCTGCGAGAAAGCGGTCATCACGGATATTCTCCACCTCTTCAGCTGACAACGCACAGGAGAGCAATTTGCTTAGGCAAACCTCTCCTCCTTTGCGCTGGCAAGCTCGTTGATATAATTGCTCAAACTTTTCCAATGTGTTCTCCTACCTTTTTTGCTTTATAGCAAGCTCTCGATGACAAATATCGACTGAATTTGGATCATAAAACGCTGCCAAAATCTTGTTTCGGGCTCATGATCTAAATAGATAATCTGGCTATCATTCGTCGTTTTCCAGCGTAATCTTTTGCCGGAGTTGGGCTTACCAACTAGCTCCACTTGATAAGCAAATTGATTGATATGAGTATCGATCTGATCTGCCAACTGTACCGATAGAGAAGCCGAATCTATCAACACACCCATTTCGGTATTATGCTTAACTGAACGCGGGTCAACGTTAAATGAACCAACAAATAACCACTGACGATCAACAATAAAGGATTTCGTGTGTAAACTCATATTGGAAGAGCCTATCCAACTGCGATTATTCTGATATTGCTGATTTAAAATTGCTTTAAATTCGTACAAGGATATACCTTGTTTAAGTAGTGCCTTGCGATAGCGCATATAACCCGCGTGAACCAAGGCGACATCATTTGATGACAATGAATTAGTAATAATGGTGACTGACACACCGCGTTGCACCAAATCACCAAGAAATGTAACGAAATCATCAGTTGGCACAAAGTAGGGAGAAATAATTAACACCTCAGAAGCCGCCGAGTTTAACAACTCAAGCAGTGCTGGCGTAATATGAGTTTGAGAATGTATTTCCCCTGCGGTGGCTTTATCCGGAGCATCAGCTAATAAGTCAGCTTTCGCCCAAACGAGCTTTTTTAGAATCTCATCCGATAGCTTAAATTGGGAAGACTGTGCGATGGCATGCAGATAAGGATTGTTTTTATCTAAACTGTTTTGTTGCTCAAAATCAGCGCGCACTTGCGCTTCTTGTTCTGCGGAGATCTGATCTGGGCTGATAAAAGCATCGATTTGCCAAGTTAGCTGGCTGTTCCAATACCTATCAAACATAGCGGATACGGCTGGAACAATACTTCCCATTGCTAATACATCTAGATCACTAAACTCAGCATGACTTTGCGCACCAAAATATTCATTACCAATATTACGCCCTCCCACAATGGTAAAGCTGTTATCAACTGTAAACGATTTGTTATGCATCCGATTATTGACACGACTTAAGTCGGTTAAAAAATCAAATGATTTGATACTTCGATTTGCAAAGGCATTGAATAAGCGAACTTCAATGTTGTGGTGCCGATTCAGCAAATGTATCCCGAGATCTTTTCCAGATGTGTCTAAGTCGTCAAGTAATAAACGCACCCGCACACCGCGATCTGCAGCGCTAAGCAACTCGCTAATAATAAGACGCCCAGTTAAATCATTCTTCCAGATGTAATATTGTAAATCTAATGAAACCTCAGCCGACCTAATTAAACCCACTCTAGCAACAAATGCATCCATGCCATCAGCGAGTAGGTAAAGCCCAGACAGATCTTGATGGGCTAATCGATAAGGCTCTGCTTGCTTCGCTAAAAACGAGTGTTGAGTATCAACTAAGGTATAACTCAGTTTCTTATTATCATTACTTGGTAAAGTCGCACAGCCCACCACAAGCAAATTAAGGATTAGCAGAGTAAAAATTTGAATAAAAGACCAAGACAAAAGCGTTCGAGCCATACAGGGTTACCTAACCATTAGCGTGCAAAAGATGATAAATCAATTTGGCACTATAAGGCAGGCTGATAGTTATGCAAGTGAGTATCGAAAGTATGCTTTGGAGTGATAGGCAACACTAGGGTCTATATATGAAACTTAAGGAGTAGTTTAAATCAATGGGGCTTAAGAGGTATGGGGTTTTGCTTACAACCTATTTTTTCTCTAACGGCACTTCGTTATCGTCGAAGTGGTGGGCGATACTGGACAAGTAACCTGTCCCCGCATTATAAATAGTGCGGTGCTCTCCCTTTAGAGTCTTCATTTTCTCTATCGGCACTTCGTTATCGTCGAAGTGGTGGGCGATACTGGGCAAGTAATCTGTCCCCGCATTATAAATAGTGCGGTGCTACCCTGTGGAGTTCTCATTTTTTCTATCGGCACTTCGTTATCGTCGAAGTGGTGGGCGATACTGGGCTTGAACCAGTGACCCCCGCCTTGTAAGGGCGGTGCTCTCCCAACTGAGCTAATCG